>CACHVW010000029.1 GCA_902583415.1 uncultured SAR116 cluster alpha proteobacterium
TCTACTTTGCCATTTATGGATCGCTCGAGAAGTTGATATTTTATTTTTTATTTTTGAAGGAAGATCATTATAAACAGAATAACAATTTATAAAATCTGTTCCACCTCCGTTTTCTGGAAGAATCTCTGGATATATGAATGTTAAAGTTGCAGGTTTGTCTCTATAAGAGTCGTCAGTATGCCAATGACTTGCATATACTGCAGGTTTGTTGTCTTTAGTTCTATTTGTGACAATTATAACCTCAGGAATATTTTCAATAGTTTCGTCTTTAACAAAATATTTTTTTGGAGTTCCAAATATCTTTGAAATCTCAACCAATTTTTTAGCACTAAGATTTTGATTTTTTATGCATATAACTAAATGATCAGTTATTGCTTTGATTAATTTCTGTTTATCCTCATTACTTAATTTATTGTTCAAATCTAAGCCAGTTATTTCAGCTCCCATTACATTTGAAAGTGATTTAATTTTAAAATCTGCCATGACACCCCCCTGTCATAAAAAATTATAAATTTATGCTAATAAATAAATAAAAAATTACAAGAAGCTAAATACTTAAAGAATATAAAAAATTTTAGAAATGAGACCTCAAAACTACTAATGGCTTGGACATTAGCAAACCAATCATTCTGAACAAACTGAATAAAGTGATTAAAAATGGGACTAATAATGACAAAACAAAAATAGTTATATAATCAAAATTTATCTCAATATTGAACACATAGTTTAATAAAACATAACTTACAAAAAATCCAATAATTAGAGAAACAACTGATGAAATTAGACCTATTATGAAATATTCTTTAAACCAAAGATAGGCTACTCTTCTTGGAGTAGCACCTAGTATTTTTAAAATAGCAACTTCATATAATTTGTCTTTTTTACCGACATCAATTATTCCTGATAGGACTATTATACCAGAAAAAAGAGTTATTAAAGCGATAGAATTTATAATAATAATTAAAAGATTTAAAATTGATTTTATAGCTTTATAGCTTTCTTCAATAGAAATAGATGAAATATTTGAAAATTCAGAAACTATTTTTTCAACAAAATTATTATTTATGTTTTGTCCAATATTTTTTGTAGTTGCAATCCATGAATGAGGTGCATTTGCAATATTACTATTACTTAATATAAATACAAAATTAATATCCATATTCTCCCAAATGATTTCCCTAGTATTAAAAATTTGAGCTTCAAAATTTCTTCCAAGAATATTAAATTTAATTTTATCTCCAATTTTTAAATTCATACCTTTTGCAATTTTATCTCCAATGGAAGCTAAAAGAGGTCCATCATAATTTTTAGGCCACCACTTGCCTGAAATTAATTTAGTGTTTTTAGGCATTTCATTACTCCAGGAAAATGCTCTGTCTCTTCTTAAGACCCATTCAACTTCTTTATCTACTTTCAAATCTTGAACTAATTGACCATTAATCTGTAGAATACGTCCTCTTAACATGGGCTGTGAATTAAAACTGTCATCTCCTAAATATGATAAGGCGGTAGTCTTAATTTTTTCGATTTGCTGAGGCTGTATATCAATTAAGAAATGGCTAGGTGCTTTTTTATTAATTGCAATGGTAATTCTTTTATCAAGACTTGATTCAATTATATTTAAAGTAATTAAAAGTGATAGTCCTATACTAAAAGAAATTACTATTGATCTTGCAAATGAGTTGCTTTTCGTAATTGCTTTTCTAATATATTCAAATGTTGTTCCTAATCTGAATTTAATTTTTGATAAAATATAAAATTTTAAATTTGTTAATCCATATATAAATACAAAAGAACCAGTCATTGATATCAAAATATAAAATGATAATTTCTTATCATTAATCAAATTCATTGTTAAAACACATAAAAAACATATTAAAAGAAAAATTATTCCCTTTATTTTATAGGATGATCTAATCAATGAATTCTCAGATGAGTTTCTTATTAGTTCGATTGGCTTAATTTTATAAGTTTTTAAAAGAGGAATAATTGTAAATAAAATACATGTAATTAAACCATATAAGAAGCTAATAAAAATTGGTTCAAAAAAAATAGATGGTTCAAATGTATTAAAAATTTCCTGACTTATAATTGGAGAAAAGAAATATGGAATTGATATTCCTACAATTATAGCAGGTATAATACTTATTAAAAATATGACTAGAATTTGATTAATATAAATATTTAATACTTTTGAATTTTTTGCTCCCAATGACTTCATAATAGCTATATTTTTAGTTTTCTTAATTATATAACCCTTAACACCATTAGAAATTCCTACTCCAGAAATTAACAGAGTTATCAAACCAACTAATGAAATAAATATTGAGGTTCTTTCAACAAAATTATTAAAATTATTGGTAGTATTTTTAATACTTCTTATTGTGACATTTGTTCCTTGAACTAAATCATTTAAGTAAACTAAATTTATTTTTTTATTATTATTTGGAATAAATTTTATTTTGTATTTTATCAATGAACCAGCTTTCAAAAGACCTGTTTCAATTAAGGACTCTGTAGAAAGTAAAACTCTTGGACCAAAGGTTGCAAAAGAAAACATTCGATCCGGTTCTTTTTCAATTATACCATTAATTTTAAACTTAGATTTACCTAAATTAACTAGATCACCAACATTAATACCAAGTTGGTCTTTTAAAGATTTATCAATTAAAACATTTTTTGTATTTTTTTTTGTATTTAAAGACAGTTTAAGTTCTTGATTAGGAGAAATTACAACTTTACCAATTAATGGGTAATTGTTATTAACAGCTTTTAATTCTACAATGCGACGCTTTATTTGAGATTGAGAGTTATAAGAAAGCATTGTTCTTAGCTCAATTATTTGAGTTGTTGTACCATTTTCTTCTAACCATTTTTTTATATTTTTTGGAAATTCTTGATAAGTAGTTGATAATTCAAAATTACCACCAAGCATCTCAGCTCTTTTATTATTAATTTCTGATTTAAGATTTTCGGAAATACTGCCTACAGCTGAAATAATAAAAACGCCTAAAAAAATTGAGGCAAAAACAATTTTAAATTCATTGAACGATCCACGTAATTCTCTAAAGGATAAATTTAAGTTTTTTAAAGTTTCTAGAAACATCCTGGTTATTTATTTCACTATTAAGCCATTATCTATTTTTATAATTCTATCGCACAACTTTGCCACAGACGTGTCATGGGTGACCAAAATTAATGTAGACCCAAAATCTTTTTTTAATTGGAAAATTAACTTGATCACATCTTCACTATTTTTTTTATCTAAATTCCCAGTTGGTTCATCAGCTATTAAAATTTCAGGATTTGATATTAAAGATCTTGCTATAGCAACTCTTTGCTGTTCTCCACCAGATAGTTGGTGGGGATAATGAAAAATTCTATTTTTTAACCCTACTGCGGTTAATAACTCCATTGCCATTTTATTATTTTTAAAATTACCTGATATCTCAATTGGTAAATTGACATTTTCAAGAGCCGTCATTGAAGGTAAGAGGTTGAATGATTGAAAAATTACACCGATATTTTTAGATCTATATAAAGCCAAATCATCTTCTTTAAGATTATGTATAGGCAAATTGTTGAAAAGAATTTTTCCTTTAGATATCAGTTCCAAACCAGCAATACACATAATTAAAGTAGATTTTCCTGCTCCACTTTCACCAATTATACCAACACTTTCATTTTTAAAGATTTGTAGATTAATTCCTTTTAGAACATTTATTGTTTCAAATGAGCTTTTAAGATCTACATGAATATTTTCTATTTCAATCAGTTTTTTTTTATTTTCATTTTTCATTAAAGATGTCATTTAAAAATTTGTGTTTTGAAAAAATAATCTTTCTAAAAGAAATTAATCAGGTTAAATAAAATTATGAAATTTATGATTAGATTATTTTCTGCATTAATTATTACATTTTCTTATATAGAACTTGCTTACTCAAAAACAACAAAAATTATAATTTTTGGAGATAGTTTAATTGCTGGATATGGATTAGTTGTTGAAGATAATTTTGTAAATCAATTAAAGCTTAAAACTATAGAAAACAAAATAAACGATGTAACTTTGTTCAATAGTGGTGTTTCAGGAGAAACATCTACTGGCTTGTTAAATAGATATAAATGGGTTCTTGAAGATAATTATGACGGTGTAATTATTCTGATTGGTGCAAATGATGCTTTAAGAGGAATTGATCCAAGCTTAACTAGTCAAAATATCGAAAAAATTTTAAGTTATCTAAAAGAAAAACAAATTCCAACCATGCTAATTGGTATGAAAGCACCCAATAATTTAGGAGAAATATATGTAAATGAATTTAATACAATATATCCTAAGTTATCAAAAAAATATAATACAGCCTATTACCCTTTTTTTCTAAAAGATGTTGCTCTAAAGCCTTCATTAAATCAAAGAGACATGATACATCCTAACAAAAAAGGCGTCAAAATAATTGTAAACAATTTTTTTCCATACTTTTTAGAATTTTATGAGAGTTTGAAATAATTACCGTCTAAAGATCAAAAATCTTACTATACGCAACAATCCTCTTAAAGCTATTGATCTAAAAATTGGGTTATTAACTAAAATTTTTAACTTATTTCTTATTTTGGGTAATTTGTTTTTAAATAGCCACAATATTACAAATAATAAAATAAAAATTAATATTGTTTTAATCATTTTAAATTAAGGCTAATTTCACCCAATTCTCCAAAATTAGCAGTAACAATATCACCTGGAACAACCGGTATTGGTTTAGAGCATGTTCCCGTTGACACTATCATATCTTTTTCAAGTAAAATATTATTTTGAGATAATTCGTTCACCAACCAAGTTAATGCAATTTTAGGATCTCCTAATACGTTAGATCCAATCCCTTGATGTGCAAATTTTGAATTTGATATTGAAACTTTATGATTAGAAAAATCTATATCTTTCCAGTCCATATCAACAGGTTTAGAAAAAACAAATTGATCAGCACATGCATTGTCAGCAATAAGACTTAGTTCTCCAACTGAAGAGAAGTTATTGAACCTAGAGTCAGGCAATTCAATTGCTAAATGTAAGGTTTCAACTAATTCCATTACTTCTTTAACTTTGTAATATGACTTATTTGGTTTTATTTCAGTTCCAATTTTAAAAGCAAATTCAGGTTCAGCAACTGCCATCTGATTACTTCCTAATATTAGATTACTGTTTGGAATTTTTGCCTTGTCTTTGAAAATTCTACCTGCTAGAGGGCCTGAAACTCCTATATGATTTTGACCATCTTTGCTAGTGGCTGCTATTTTCCAACCTAATATTTTATTTTCACTTATAATTTCAATTTGCTCTTGAATTTTATAAGCCTCTTTTCGAGAATTAGGCTTCATTCTCTCTGACAAAGAATCTAATTTTTTACCCTCATTCCAACTTTTCCAAATTAATTTTGCAACTTCCATTTATAAAAAATTCCTTACTAATCAAAAATCTTAATTATTTTTTATTTATTTGAATTATTAAAGTTTTTGAATAGTATTTTATACAAACTTGATTTTGAACTACTTTGAATATTCCACTTTTTTTTTAATAATCTATAGAGATACAAACATCCTATACCTATCAATAAATATAAAATAGCTGATGGATCTTCCATGTATATACTCATAATAAATTTTTTATTATTCTAATTTCATATTTTAACTAAGTTTAGTCAAGAAAACTATATATTTAAAGTTGTTAACATTGCTTAATATTTAATTATTTTAAATAAAAATTCATGTAAATTTTTACAATTTATTTAGTTAAACTGTATTTTTAATTATTTTATGATATTTATAATATATGAAAATTATAGTCGGAATATTTTTGTTTTTTTGTGTTCTAAACATTGCTATGTATTCAATGTCTTTTTTTGGTTAATTTCTGATTTCCAATCTCGACCTAACATACATAAACCTAAACCAATACCAGTGATCCCAAGACCAAAAGAAACTGCATAAAATATTGAGTTTATTGACCATGAAAATTTTATAGCTAAATAACATATAATGGATACAGATAAAAATCTAATTATCCCTACCAAAACAGGATAAAAAATCTTACCTGTTCCTTGACTAGCAAAATATAATGTTTGCCCGGCTGCAAAAAAACAATAAAATGGTCCAACAATAATTAAATAAAGAATTGCTGATTTTTTTGATAAAAAATTAGTTTGAAAATTATCTAGCCATAATTCTGGATAAAACGATACAATTCCACTGATAATTCCAACTACTAAAAATGAAATAATCGCCCCTACCCATGCTATGTTTCTTGCTCTATTAATCTGATTTGCCCCTGCGTTTATTCCAACTGTTGCTGTAAGGACAGATCCAATTCCAAAAACTAATGGAGTAATTATAATCTCTAATCTACTACCTAAACCGTAACCAGCAAGAGCGTCTACGCCATAATAACTTACTGTAGCTGTAACCACACCTACTGTTCCTGCTATCGTTGTACTATTTATCAACCCTCCAATACCTACTTTCATTATATCAAAAAATGATTCTTTATTAAGTGGATAAGGACAGAGTTTTACAATATTTTGTTTAGACTTAATATAAAAGTACAAATATAAAACCATAATAAAATGTGAAAAAATCATTGCAATTGCAGGTCCCATTAAACCAAAATTTGGAAACCCAAACCAGCCTAATGTTAGAGCTCCTGCTAAAACTATTTGTAAAAAGCAACCTGAAATTTGAACTATTGCTGGAATAACAAATTCACCAATAGCTCTTAAAACTGCTGAAAAAATATATAATAACCAAGTTAATACAGCACCACCAAAAGCGATTTGAGAAAAGTTAACGGCTCCTTCTAAAACATCGTTATCACCTCCCATTGACATAAAAATATACTTTGGAAATAAAACAAAAATAACAGAGTAAATTATAGACATTGAAATACCAATCAAAACTGCATGCCAAATTGCTGAATTAGCTCTTTCGATTAAATTTGCTCCCAAAAATCTTGAAATAGACGATGTACTTGCACCACCAATTGCACCTGCTGACATCATTTGCATTAATGTTATAAATGGAAAAACTAGAGCTAGACTAGCTAATGACACATTTCCTAATTTAGATACAAAATATGCATCAGAAATTACTATTAATACCATTGAAATGCCAGTGATAGAATTCGGCAATGAAAGTTTACAGATCATTTTTAGAATTGGTCCATTGAGAATTAAATCAATATTATTTTTCATTAATAATTAACCTTAGAGCAATGTAACGTAGATCAAAACTATTCGGATAAAGAAGGACATCTGCCTTCAGATTTAAGTATTTCAAACGCTTTATAGGTGTCTTCAATTCCTTTTCTAACAGAAATTGAAGGATAATCACCTATATGATTTCTAAGAGGTAAATCATCTAAATCTGGAGGAAAAGGAAAAGATTTATCAACACAAGTAATGTTTGCTTCTTTACTCAATTCTTTTATTAATGACAATCCATATTCAATAGTCTCACAGCTACCATTTAAATTAAATACATGGGAACCAGTCAAATCTTTAATCACTGACGTTATGAAAGCTATCGCTGCCTCACCTGCATATAACCAGCTATATTTTCCATTAAATGGAATTTCGTATTTTCTATCCAATGCAGCTGCTTGAATGGCCAAAGTATTTTTTGAACTCATACCTTGATCTCTTGCTAAGCCATATACAATGTTGGGCCTAATACCTATTGAAGGCACTTGCCAATCTGACCAGTATACGAAAGCTGTGTGTTCATTGGCTAGTTTGTATGCTCCATAAAGAGTTTCTTTCCATGGGCCATTTGGAGGCAGTCCCAAAGCTGCTACTGAAGATGCATAAACTGTTCTTTTAATATTTGCTTTTTTTGCAATTTCTAAAATATTTATAGTGCCTTCAACATTTACACGAGCACCTAGAGAAGGGTTTTCTGCACAAAAAGGAACTTGAAGACCTGCTAAATGAATTATGGCACTTGGTTTAAAGCTAGTTATGATTTTACTCAGTTTTTCAAGATAAGTAATATCACAAACCTTCCAATCGATTTTGTTGGTTTCATTTCCAAGAAGAAGTTCCAATCGATTTTTATTATCAGTTAAATCTATAGCTATACAGGGAATATGTGATCTATGGAGAATTGTTAAAACCCAAGCCGCTATACAACCCGCTGCACCAGTTACAACTACAGGGCCATCAAAACTATTATTTTTTATAAGTAAATCATCAGTCAAAAAGTTCAAACTCATTTTAATGCTCTCATAATAATATTTAAATTAAGACTGACATATCGAGGAAGATTAATAAACACAATTTAATAAACTTTTTTTACAAAATTATTAATATCTAATGCTAACTCTAGAGGTTTTTCCATTGCTGCGAAATGTCCTCCAGAATTATGGGATGACCACATAACAATATTTTGATAATATTGTGAAGCAAGACTTAATGGAGGTGAAAAAATTTCCTTTGGAAACTCACTATACCCCATTGGGGATAATATTGGCTCATCTTTACTAATTGGCCAATCTGACCTGTGTCTGATATAATAAGGCCAAAATGAAGCACCAATACAACCAGTAATCCAATATAAGGTTATGTTAGCTAACATTATATCTATATTGATTTTAGAAAATAAATCGCCATCATGATCTATCCAAGTATAAAATTTTTCACTTATATATGAACATAATGATACAGGAGAAGCGTTAAGTGCATGAGCAAGAGTAAAAGGTTTAGTCCCTTGTAATTGTTGATAACCAGATTCAAATTGAAGAAAATTCTTTAATTTTTGATAATATATCTTTTCTTCATTATTATTTGGCATTTTACCTAACCCTCTTGGCAAAGGTAACAAGTTTAGATGAATACCCTTAATAGATTTAGAATCATTTTTAGACATTATTGAAGCAATAAAAGATCCTAAATCTCCGCCTTGTACAAAATAATTTTCATATCCCAAATTTTTCATAAGTATTAAAAAATGATTGGAAATTTCTACTAGATCCATTGGTTTTTGATCAGTAAAAAAAGAAAATCCTACATTTGGTAAAGAAGGAATAACAATGTCAAAAGGCTGACATTCAAGTAAATTATGATCTTTGGGATTTGTTAACAAAGGTATTAAATCAAAGAATTCAAATATCGATCCCGGCCATCCGTGAATAAGCAATAATGGTAAAGCATTTTTTTTTGGTGATTTAATATGTAAAAAATGAGTTTTTATGCCTTCATCAATAAAATAAAATTGATTAAATGAATTTAGTGCTTTTTCGGACTTTTTCCATGAAAATTTATTTTTCCAATAATCTAAAATATAAGCTAGTCTATTATATGAAATACCGGCATCCTTATTAAAATCTGACGCCCAATCTATAATTCTACTATTTGAAATTTGTAATTTAAGAGTTTCTATTACTTTTGGATTTGTAACTGAAACAAATTTTTCCATAATTAATCCAACTCTTATTTTTTAAAAAAATAATTATATCATAATTATTGTTTTTCAAAAAAAAAGGACCAAATATATGTTTGTTCAATTAATTCAAAAAATAAAAATGCGAAAATCTTTAAAAATATTACTTGTTAACTCATTTGTTACTTTAATTACTTTTACTTACTTCACATATATAAGTAAGGCTGATACTTTTGTTTATTCTGGTGGATGCTTTTGGTGTACTGAAGCAGATACAGAAAAACTTGATGGAGTGTTAGATGTTATAAGTGGTTTCACTGCGGGCACAACAAAGGACCCAAAATATATTCCTGGGCAGTGGGGAGATCACCGTGAAGCAGCGCTTGTGATATATGATCCTAAAAAAATCACATTTAAAGAACTTGTAACTCATGTATTCAAGACTATAGATTATGAAGATGCTTATGGACAATTTTGTGATAGAGGTAGGTCTTACACACCTGCAATTTATTATAAAAGTGAGGATCAGAAAAAAATTATTTTGTCATTAGCTCCAAAAACTTCAATTGTTCCCGTAGAAAAAGAGAGTAAATTTTACCCTGTAAGAGAAAAACATCAAAATTACTACAAAAAACAAAGCTATAAATATGAATATTATAGATTTATGTGCAGAAGAGATAAAAGATTAGAACAATTAAATAATTAATTGATTTCATACTTTAGTTAATTCTCTATTGCCTCTTGGGTCTACCCAACCAATTAAACCATCTTCCCTTTTATAAATCATGTTAAGCCCGCTATGCTTTGAGTTTCTAAACATAAGCGCAGAAGCATTTCCTAATTTCATTTTTTCAAGGGCATCAACAACTGTTAATTCTTCAATCTCTGTATCTAATTCTGCAAAAATAAGTGGCTCTTGAGTGTTATTTTCTTTGTTTATCAAAACATCTGATGGAGATTCATTAATTATTTGAAATTGTGCATCCAACACGTTTGATTTGAGAAAGTTATCGTTATGTTTAGAATTTTTAATTTTTCTTTTATATCTTCTTAATTGTTTTGAGAGTTTTTCAAGAGTAGAATCAAATGCTATTTTTGCAGTTTCACCATTTGATTGAGCTGTAAATTCCATTTTTTTTGTAATATGAAGTACTATGATAATATAAAAAATCTTATTTTTTTTTGAGACACTTACAATTGAAGAAACAGCATTTGGAAAGAATTTAGAAACTGCATCAAATAAATTTAACTCTGCATATTTGGTAAAAGATAGACCTACCTTAACTTGCTTACCAAATATTTTAAAGTTCATAAATTCCCTCCTTAATATTATTATTAAATTACAAAATTATTATAGACTATTGTCAATAAATTAATTTTTAAAATATAAAGTAATTATAAATTGTGATGTGAGTTCCATATGACTTGTTACTTAAAAGTTAAATCAGACACAAAGCTTGTTGATAGAGAAAAATTTAACAATTGGTATGAAAAAGAGCACTTAAGCGAAGCAAGGGAAGCATTTATGGCTAAAAGTGCAAAAAGAGACTGGATAAAAGATTCAAATTTCCATCTTGCCATATATGAATTTAAAAATAGTAAAGATGCTGAAAAAGCAATAAATTCAAAAAATTTAGAGAATCTTATAAAAAATTTGATCAAAAATGGGAAAATAAAGTTCATAGAACGAGAGAGTTAACAGAATTTATACAAATCATTTAATAATCTGATTAGATATCTCAATTAAGTTTTTATCTGGGTCTCTGACATATATAGATTTTATTGTGCCTTTAACTCCAGTCTTTATGACTGGTCCATCTTCAATTTTAATATCAAATTTATGAAATATTTTTATCCAGTCATTAACATTTATGTCGCTTAAAAAACAAATGTCCATAGTACCTGGGAGTGGGTTGTGCGAGTGCGGTTTAAAAGGTTTAGAAGCTTCATGTAAATTAATTTTTTGTGTGCCAAATTTAAGAGATTTTCGTTTTACATTATCTGTTGTTGATAAAAATTCTTGTAATTCCATACCTAAAATATTTGAATAAAAATGTATGGATTTGCTTATATCAGTGACTGTTATTACGACGTGATCTATAAAAAGTGACATGATAAAATACTTTATATTAATTAAAAAATTAAGTATGTCTTACAATAATTATGTAAAAAAATTAACTAGAAAGTAAGAAAGTTATGATTTTAAAAAGAAAATTTATTTATGTAATTTTGTTTATTGTTTTATTACCATTAAAATCAATGGCCAGTGATGTACATCTTCCGTCTGCTGGATTTGATTGTAGTGATACAAATAATAAGTTTGAGTTTTTATTTGACAGATCAAAAGACATGGACAATCCAAAAGTTTATAGAAGAATAAATGGTAAGTTTGTTTTAATTGGAAACTTGTTAGCTGAAAAACAAGGAGCTTACGTAATTTGGGAAGATAAATATTTTTTTACTACAACTGATTTTGCATGGATTTTTGATAAAGTAACTTCAAAATTATCATCAGTTGTATTGAGTGTAGGATTGGGAACAGAAAATTTAAATAAAATACCAAAACCAATGACATGCATGCAAAAGATTTTTTATTACTAGCTTTTTAAAACAATTGTTTTGACTTAATTATTTATAAGTAATAATAAATTATTTAGTGGACGCGTAGCTCAGCTGGATAGAGCAACTGCCTTCTAAGCAGTAGGTCAGAGGTTCGAATCCTCTCGCGTTCACCATTTTTTAAAAGGAGATATGATTGTTCGGATTAGGATTAATAAAAGGTACTGCTTTAGGCTTGACTGGCGGTATATTAATAGGACTTGTCTATAAAGAAGCTTGTAAACAATTAAAAGATAAAAAAAATCAGAAATTAAACAATTAATCCGTAAATGAAAATTTAAGTCATTATACATAATAAGATTAATAATATTTAATTATTGGCCGTTATTTATTCCAATCTCGATACCAGTTTTTAAATAACGTATATTGTCTTTCTGCATAATTTTTCTGACTCTCATTCAACTTATCAGTAGGATTAAAGTGTAATTCGTACGCTTTTTCTCCGTTTAAAACCATTAAATATTTATAAAAAAGCACCAGATCTGGTCCCTCATCAAAAGACGATAAAACTGCAAGTGCACTCTCAAGTTCCATAGCTTTTTGTCTTGCTTTAGAGTTTCCGTTTGCAGCTTTTTCACATAGATCAATTAAATGTAATACTTCTTTTGGAAACGCATTCCCCACTCCAGTTATTGCTCCAACTGCGCCACAGTTTACGTAGCCATGATATACAGTTGTATCTACCCCAATCATCAAGGATATATCGTCATCTTTAGAAGTAATGTGTTCTGCTGCATAACTAAGATCATTGACTCCTCCAAATTCTTTAAAACCCACTAAATTTGGATATTCTTTTCGTAAATCAAAAAATAAATCTGCTCTTGTTGAAAACCCATAATAGTGACTATTATAAATAACTGCAGGAAGTTTGGGTGCTCCACTTAAAATAGATGCAAAATGTGATCTCTGAGCTGAAAGCGAAGGCCCCCTTGATAAAACTCTTGGAATTAACATAAGACCTAAAGCACCTATTTCTTGAGCATGTACAGCATGACTAGTTGCTTTTTTTGAATTAATTGAACCAGTTCCTACTATTGTAGGAATACCTGCTTTAACCAACCTAGAAACACCTTCTTGTCTTTCTTCATCTGTTAATAAAGGCCAATCTCCCATTGATCCACAATAAACTACGGCTGACATACCATAATTTATTAGCTCATCAGCTTTTTGCACAAGTAAATCAAAATTTGGAGAGAAATCTTCGTTGCATGGCGTCATAAGAGCTGGCATACAACCTTTAAAAATATTTTCCAAATTACCCTCCTAGATTAATTTACCCGTTAATTGAATAACCACCATCGACAGGAATAGCAGTGCCCGTGACATAATTAGAAGCATCACTGGATAAAAATACGGCTATTCCACCCAAATCATCCGGATCTCCCCAACGTCCAGCAGGTGTTCTTTCTTCAACTCTTTTTTGAAGTTCAGGAATATCAACCCTAGCTTGTCGTGTTAAAGTAGTATCTATATATCCTGGTAAAACCGCATTCACTTGAATATTGTCTTTAGCCCAAGTATTAGCAAGACTTTTTGTTAATTGTACTACACCCCCTTTACTTGCAGAATATGCACTTCCTAAAGGTGCACCAAATAAAGAATGCATTGAGCCTATATTAATGATTTTTCCACTATTAATACTCTTAAAATGTTTAAAAGCGGCTTTAGAACAAGTAAAAGTACTTATCAAGTTTGTATCTATTATTGATGCCCATTCCTTTAATTCATATTCCTCAGGTCGTTTTCTAATATTAGTACCAGCATTATTAATTAAAATATTAAGCTTTCCGCATGTTTGAACTACATCTTCAATAAGTTGATTACATGAGTTCTCGTTCACTACATCTACTATTAGGGATTTGCATTTAACATTCAAAGAATTCAACTCTTCAATTGATTTCTTGTTTTTGTCTTCATTTCTTCCTGCTATAACAACAGATGCGCCAGCTTCTCCAATTGCTTTTGCCATCGCAAAACCTATACCACCATTACCTCCTGTAATTAATGCAACCTTATCAGTCAAATTAAATAATTTCATATTGCACTCCTTTATGATCTACCAATTTTCTTGAGATGTTCTTACATCTAATTCAAATGTCCATGCATCTTTACTCTGATTATAGAGAAACATATAAGCATCTGTAACATTCTCTATATTAATAAGTTTACCTTCCTTAACTCTTTCTTCAAAATCAGATAAACGTTGTTTTATTCTTTCTCCTGCTAAACCTCCATCAACAATTACATGACTTACGTGAATTGAGTTTTCAGCATATTCTTTTGCTAAGGCCTGAGCTAAATTTCTAAGGGCTCCTTTAGCAGAATTAAAAGCACCAAAATTAGATTTACCTCTTAAAGATGCACTAGCTCCAGTGAAAATAAGGGTGCCAGCAGTTTTTTCCAATAAAAATGTTTTAATAACTTCTTTAGCAAATAAAAATCCTCCAAAACAGCCACTTTCCCAGCTTTCTCGAAAATAATTAGCATCCATTTCAACAATTTTACCAGGTCTACTATTACCAACATTATAAACAGCGAAATCTAATCCGGGACCAATTTCTTTGATCATATTTTTTATTTGATTTTCATCAGTTGCATCTACAACTATTGGTGTTGCTTTATTTCCGTCATTCAAAATAGTATTGACCACATTATCTAATGATGTCCTTGTCCTCCCTGCAACAAATACTTCAAAATTATTATTTGCAATTTTTCTACATAATTGTCCACCTAAACCATTTAATGGACCAACACCTATGACTAAAGCTTTTTTCATTTGTTATACTCTAATTAATTTATGTAAGAATCTACTCTTTGTAGCAAAGAATTAAGTCTGATTTTCAAGTCTAATAGTTGATTTTTTAAATTTTTATTTTCATTTTTTAGTTCTTTAATTTTTAATTTCAATAAAGAGTTATTTAAATTTTTACTAGGAGCTTGGTTTTTTTGGTCAGCTTTACATGTATTATAAATTGTAATTTCTTCAGCAGAAGTGCCATTTAAAACACACTCATGCGCTAATATTTGGGATGAAAATAAAATAAAAAATGATAAAATTATAATCTTCATGTTAATATATTATTAGTTAGTTATACTGATACAATTACATACTAAGTATGCATTTAACAAGAGGTAAAAATGTACACTAGAATTGCTGAATTTCAATCAACTTCAAAAGTTAATTGTGATATGATCATAGCTTTTTTTCAAAACGTAATGATACCCAGAAATATAAAAAATGGCCAATTGAGCTGTGAAGTATATAGAGTTTCAGATACTACAGGCTTTGTTATATCTTGTTTTAAAAATAAAAATGATGCTTCAAAAATCATGAAAATAATGGCAGACGAGGTTAATGAAGTAAAAGGTAACACTAAGATAAAGTTTATAGAAGGTGAACGAGTTTTCAAAATCGAAGGATAAAAAATGACTTTATTACAGAATAAATTTTTGAAATATTATATTGGGTATAATGAGTTTTTTGACGAGATTGACAAAGTGTCTTCAATTGAAAAGACATCAAATCTAGCCTTTGATATTATAAAATATGACGATTATAAATATGAAATTCATGTAGCTTTGGCAGGGATAGAGCCTAATCAAATAAAAATTAGTACTGTTAATGATTATTTAGTGTTGGATGTAAGAAATAAACCATTATCAGTTAATAAAGATGTAATACATAAAGGTATTCAAAATAATTCTACTAAACAAGTTTTTAGACTAGAGCAAAATATTCTAGTGGATGAAGCCAATTTAACAAATGGCATTCTAAAAATTAAACTATACAAAAAAGATAAGCAAACATCACCTCGAAAAATTATTGAAATAATCGAAGAATAAATAAAATCTTATAAATTTAAAATAGGGAAAATAAATGAACCATATGATTGATACAAAAAAGCTAAAAAGTCAAATTACTGATAAAGAATGGCAATTAAGATTAGATTTAGCCGCTACTTACAGACTAATTGCTATGTATGGATGGGATGATTTAATTTATACACATGTGTCTTTAAGAATACCTGGGCCAGATCATCATTTTCTGATAAATCCCTACGGCTTGATGTTTGAAGAGATTACTGCCTCTAGCTTGGTTAAAATTAATCTTAATGGTGATGCAGTTATAGATACACCCTATGAAGTAAATCCTGCTGGTTTTACTATTCATAGTGCAATACATTCTGCAAGAGAAGATGCTCAATGTGTTTTACATCTTCATACTAACGATGGTGTTGCTGTTTCCATTCAAAAAGATGGTTTACTGCCAATTAGTCAAACATCTATGCTCATTCATCCACATATTGCATATCATGATTATGAGGGCTTAGCACTAGATCATAGTGAAAAGGATAGATTAATTAGAGATATAGGAGATAAAAATCTATTTATACTTCGTAATCATGGAACTTTATCTGTTGGACAAACATGCGGAATAGCGTTTATGGGAATATATTTTCTTGAAAGAGCTTGTTCGGCTCAGATAAGAGCACAGGCAGCTGGTAAAATAAATTTACCATCAAAAGAAGCCATAAAAACAACTCAACAACAATCCGCAGGTATGTTTGATTTGGGAAAAGACAGGTTGGCTTGGCCAGCATTGCTAAGAAAACTTGAGAGATACTCGCCAGACTATAAAATTTAAAATGCCGATTTAGCACCGCCTGTTTTTTGAGAAGTGAATATAGATCCATAATCTGGTGCTGGAGGAAGAGGAATTGTTACCGGGACATTCTCCATTCTAGGTTGATAACTTACCTTTCCACACACCATTTGCTTTTCTAATTGATTGCACAATTGTACAGGATTTGTACTTTTCATATATGCACCTGCACCAACTAATGGCCATGCATCGGCTGAGTTGCATTCATAAAATAAAACTAATCTATCTCTATTACTGTTATTAGGCGACGATCCATGAAGTGTCCTCGCATGATGAATGGTCATAGATCTTGCCTTTCCAGTTAAAGTTACTGCTTTGCTCATATCAAAATCTGAATCATCTGGATCAATTGCACCACAAAAAACACCATTGTTAAAATGACTTAACATAGGGCCCTTGTGACTTTCAGGTATTACCATTAATGGTCCATTATCTATATCAACATCATTTAACATCAAACCCAAAGCTAGAACATTATCATTTGTGTGAGGATAAAATGCCCAATCTTGGTGCCATTCCACAGCAGCCCCCCCGCCAGGTGCTTTGGTGTTTAATTTGCTTGTTTTTAAAGATACATTATCACCAAGAAGATCTTTAAGAATTTCTTCAATTTTTGACTCTTTTATAATATCCCAAAAAAATTGAGAATGTTGGTGTGGCTGTTTAATTCTCTTTAGTCTAGGATTATCAGATGAATGACCATCTTCAAGGTCGAAAATATTATCATTTTCTCTGATCATTTTTGATTTTTCAAAAAAACCATCTACTAAAGCCAACATTTCCTTGTGTTGATTTTCTGAAATAACATCTTCAACAAGTAAATAACCTTGCTCATTGTAAAAATTTATTTCATCCTTAGATAATGCCATTCATACCTCCTAAAAAATAGAAAAGTAATAATAATTTTAGTCATTTGTAAATTATATGTTAATTAAATAATTTTTTAGAGCAACAATATATGAAAAATAATTTTATAGAGCTAGACAGTAAGCAAGCTTGGCTAAGATTAATAATTATCTTTACTATGAGTGTTATTGGAACTGCAGGCATGTGGTCTGTTGTTATAATTATGCCAAATATTCAAAATGAGTTTGAACTAGATAGAGCAGCTTCTACCTATCCATATGTTGCAACCATGTTTGGTTATGGTATAGGCAATGTAATAATTGGTCGTATGTTGGACAAAATTGGGATTAGAAAACCAATAATTTTTGCTTTAATATTATTAGTTTCTTCTTATTTATTTTCAATTTTAGCAACAAATGTTTTTTGGCTGTCTATAATTCAGTTTTTTTTAGGTTTTTCTGCTGCTGCTTTTTTTGGTCCAATGATGGCAGATATTTCTAAATTTTTTTATAAAAGAAAAGGTCTTGCTGTTTCTCTAGTTGCAAGTGGTCAACATTTATGCGGTGCAATATGGCCATTTTTGATCAAAGACTTTTTAATTGATGGCCAATGGAAGAGTGCACATTTATTTATCGCTGTAGTATGCAGCATTTGTATCCCAATATTATTTTTTTTTCTAGGAGAAAAGAAAACAAAATCAAATGAAAAAGTACAAAATTTTAAAAAAAATAGAAATGTAAATTCTACTCAAAAATTATCAATAAGTAATAAAGAAATTCAAATTTTACTAATGTTTGCTGGAATTCTTTGTTGTGTTGCTATGTCTGTACCACAAGTACACATCGTACCTTTATGCATTGATTATGGATATGGCTTAACGGTAGGTACTGAAATATTATCATTTATGTTATTTGCTGCTGTAACAAGCAGAATTTTGTTTGGTGTTTTATCAGATAAAATAGGTCCTATTCAAACGCTTATTCTTGGATCAAGTCTTCAAGCTATTTCTCTATCAATGTTTTTGCCTTTTAATAGTCAATTATCTTTGTACATTGTTGCAGTATTTTTTGGATTGTCCCAAGGAGGAATAGTACCTATCTATACTGTAATCATAAGTAAATTCTTGCCTTCTAATGAAGTTGCTGAAAGAGTTGGGTTGCTCATATTCGCAACTATAATTGGAATGTCATTAGGTGGTTGGTTGTCAGGAGAAATTTTTGATTATACTAATTCATA
>CACHVW010000030.1 GCA_902583415.1 uncultured SAR116 cluster alpha proteobacterium
CCTTTTGCCTCACCTATGAATCCAGTGGATGTAACAGCCCAATTTTTTAATGATTTATCAATTGTTCCAAAATTTACCGATTTAATGCTATCTAGAGGAGGTTATGATGCTTTAATTGGTTTTTGGACATCAGTAGCTGGATCGCCTGTTCTTTCAAAACCCTTACTTTCCTCATTAAAACAAGCAATGACTGGCTATGAAGATAAAATTTTTATTAACTGCATGGTTGCGCCACAAGACATATATGAAACATATGAAAAAGAAGGATTTTTATGTATTGAAGATCCTACTAGAGCAGTGGTTGCGATGTCTGCGCTTATGTTTTTTGGAGAAAAATTTAACGAAAAACAAAGATTAAATCATTTTGAGGCTAAAAATTATGAAGTTAACATTCCTATTAAGAATTTAAATGAAATTGATTGTAGTGAAGTGCTTTTATCTGCTGGTCTGCCAGTATTAAAACCAATTCTAATAAACGATATTGAAGACTTATCCCCTTACTTTAAAGAAGGTAAAGATAAATATGTTATGAAAATAGTGTCATCAGATATTCAACATAAGACTGATGTTGGTGGCGTGATTTTGAACATAGATAACTTAGATTTTGCAAGAAGATCTTACCAAGATATTTTTAAAAATGTAAAAAATAATGCTCCTAATGCTCATATAGATGGAATTATGATTTCACCAATGAAAAAGGGTGATATTGAATGTATTTTGGGGGCTAAAATTGATCCAGTTTTTGGACCAATTGTGATGTTTGGACTTGGTGGAATTTATGCAGAGGTAATGAAAGATATTGTGTTTGCAGAAGCTCCTGTGAGCAAAAAAAAGGCAGAGCAAATGATTTTATCATTAAAAAGTAAAGATGTTTTTTACGGCGCAAGGGGAAAGGCACCTGTAGACATTAATTCGTTGTTAAATGCAATTATAAATTTATCAAACTTTATAGCCGCTAATTCAGATAAAGTTGATCAAGTAGAAATGAATCCAATTTTAGTAAGTGAAGCTGAAGTAATAGCTCTTGATGCATTAATTATAAAAAAATAAGACGGGGGATAAAATGCCAGAAAACTTATCAGGTACAGTAGGACCAGAACAGCAATTTAAGAATTTTTTATCTGAGGGTAAATTTATGATTCAAAGATGTAAAAGTCTCAATCAATTCTTCTTTCATCCTCGTGTGGCTTTTCCTGGAAGTGGTGAGCGTGATCTGGAGTGGGTTGAAGCCTCTGGAAATGGAGTAGTGTTTAGTTCTTCTTGTAATAGAAGACTGCCTGAAAAGGGCGGGGACTTTAACTTATCCTTGATTACACTAGAAGAAGGTCCAAGGATGATGGCAAGAGTTGAGGGTATAGATCCAGATAAAGTTGAAATTGGTCAAAAAGTTAAAGCTAGAATTTCTTCATTAAATGGAGAGCCAGCTGTAATTTTTGATATTGTGTAAGGATAAAATTAATGGATCAAAATGATATAAATAAATTAAGAGGTAAAACTGCTGTTGTAGGTCTGGCAGAGAGTGGATGTGGTTTAGCATCAGGTTGGAGTGCTATGGAAATAATGGCAACGGCTGTTCATGATGCTTTAGACGATGCAGGAATTAAATTAAAAGAAGTTGACGGAGTTTTCGCCGCAACTGCTTTTCATTCTATGGCGGCAATGTCATTATCTGAGTATTTAGGTGTAAAACCAAAATTTGCAGATGGATCGCAAATAGGGGGATCAAGTTTTTTATCTCATATTCTAACTGCTGCAATGGCTCTTGATGCAGGTTTGATCAATGTAGCTGTTGTTGCTTACGGCTCAAATCAAAAAAGTATTGGAGGGTTTAAAACAATCTCAGAAGCAATGCCTTATGAAGCTCAGTATCAACCAAGAATGCCAGTTTCAGCCTATGCTTTGGCTGCAAAAAGGTATATGTATGAATTTGGTGCATCTCGTGAGGATCTTGCAAATGTAGCAATTGCTGCAAGAGACTGGGCTTTATTAAATCCTAGGGCTTATACACATCAAGATGGTCCATTAACTGTAAATGATGTTTTGTCTGCAAGGCCTATTGTTGATCCTCTTGGAAAATTAGATTGTTGTCTTGTAACAGATGGAGGTGCGGCTGTTGTGATGACTAGATCAGATAGGGCAAAAGACACCAAAAACACTCCTATATATCTTCTAGGTGCAGCAATGGAACATCACCATCGTATGATTTCTGAAATGCCTGACTTAGTTAGAACTTCAGCAATTGAGAGTGGAGAAAGAGCATTTAGTATGTCTGGTTATAAACCTAATGATATGAGTACTATTCAATTATATGATGCATTTACAATTAATACTCTTTTGTTCCTAGAGGACTTAGGCTTTTGTAAAAAAGGAGAAGCTAAAGAACTCGTCAAAAATAAAAACATAGGACCAGCTGGAAACTTGAAAGTTAACACTAATGGTGGTGGATTATCTTGCGTACATCCTGGAATGTACGGTCTTTTTGTAACTTTAGAGGCTTTAAGACAGTTAAGAAATGCTTCAGGAGATGATGTTGGTCAGAGACTTGATGGTGGATGGATTGATAATGCTAAATTATCTGTTGCTCATGGAAACGGTGGAGTTTTATCAAGTCAGGTTACGAATATATGGGGCGTTTCTGATACTCTATAAGTTAAGACTTAATAGTTTCTAGATAAAAGAATGAGCCCGTTTCTTCATTGAATTTTATTTTGAGTTTGCCCTTGATAGTTATTGGATCAAATGAAAAATCAACTGGATTATCTGATTTTATCTCAATCACTTGAGAAGGCCCAACGTGGTAGTGAAAAGGACAACTTAAAGGGTATGGTCCTATTAAAAACTTTCTTTGTTTTTCAGATTCTTCTAATGGAAACATGTATCCCATGATAGTAACCGTTTCCCCATTATACTTTTTAATTTTATCGTCATAAATTGGTTTGATAAGACAGTAATCAAAACCATCTTTATCAACAGTACAATCTTCTACTTCCTTAGTCTTACCAAATAATTGCCATGGCAAAGCATCTCCCGTGACTTTTAATGGTTCAAACATTTCCTCTACAATAATATTTTCATAAGGGTCAATATCATTAAGGTTAAATTTTTCAAACCCAAATGCTTTATTACAAAAAAAGGTAAAAACAATTATAAATAGAAATCTCAAATTCAAAAATTTCTCCTTCAATAAAATCTACGTCATAAATATATAAATTTTAACTATTTAATAAAGTAGATCTTATATTTTGCTTATAAACTTTTATACATGGAATTAGGCACGTTATAAAGGCAATTATGTTTACGATTATCCAAATTAAAAATAAGTCATATAAAAAATTTAACTGCCCCAGTTCTAAGCTTCTACCTACAATAGAAAAATAGTACATGCTTTCATATACTATATATCCAAATATTAGACCAATAGTGCTACCTAAAATAGAAATAATCATTCCTTCTGATAAAATAATGGAAAATAATTTCCATCTTGAAAATCCAAGTGTTCTTAAAACTGCTAAGTCATATTTCCGTTCATTTATGTTATTTAATAAAGTGAACAATATTCCCAAGAAAGATAATATTATTATTAGTACACTCAAGTAATCAACAATTCTATGAGCATTACCGGTCAGTTTAAGTAGTTTTGAAATTTCAAAACTAGGACTGGCAGCTTGCATGTTTGTACCTTTGTTAATTAAACGAGGAAAAGAGAAAGATGAAGTCTTATTTTTGTATTTTAATAACAATGAAGTAATCTCTAATTTATCTTTATTTGTAACAGAATGTAAATTCCAGACACTATCTAAACTTGTTAAAATTAAATTATCTAATATAGTTCCGGTTTTTTTTAAAACACCGACAACTTTATAAGGTTGTTCTGCATGAACATCCCCGGTGTCAATTAAGCCGTGTGAGCCAACAAAAAACTTGTTGATTTTTAGTTTTGTGACTTTAGACACATTATAACCAATTACAGCTTGCATTGGTTGTGACCAGGTAGTACCCGAAATTAGATTTGCTTTATATAATTTTAAAAAACTTTTGTTGGTTCCAACTATTCTAAAATTTTGGAAATTATCTCCCAATGAAATTGGTATTGCACTCTTAATGGCTGGGTGTTTAATAATTTTTCTTGCATTTTGATAACTTATATTTCCAGTAGGAATATCAATGTGATGAATAGAAGATAATATCAATTGAAGGGGGCTTCCTTTTGCACCAACTACAGCATCTAAACCTGGGTTATTTTTACTGAAAGTTTCTTTGGTAACTTGATTAACAAGTATAGACACAGTTATGATTGTAATTCCAACAATCATTAGGAATACACTTAGCAAAAAGTTTAAAGGTTTAGATTTTAGATACAAAATAGATATATAAAAAATATTTATAACTCATCTCCTAATTTTAAAATATTAGAGAAATTTATTAGAGATTTTATGCGGCTATCATGTGTTATAAGCACCAGTGAAGCTTTACAACGCAAGCTTTCATCTTTTATCAAATTAGCAATAATTTTAGCATTTTTATCATCTAGTGATGAAGTTGCTTCATCACAAAAAACCCATTTTGGATCTCCGACAAATGCACGCGCCACCGCAAGTCTTTGTTTTTCACCAATGCTTAAATTTGCAACTTTTATGTGTGATTTGTTTGCAAGTCCAACTCTATCCAAAAGGTTAAAAAATGGAATTGATGTTTTTGTATCAATAGCACTTACAGCAATTTCTAAGTTTTGTTTAACAGTAAATGTATTAATTAAGTTAAAATTTTGAAAAACCACACCAAGATTTTTACCTCTAAATTCATCTATTTTGTTTTCAGGTAAATTATAAAGGTCAATACTATTGTAAGTTATTTTACCAGTGGTTGGTTTTTGGATACCGCATAAAATGCTTAGTAAGGTTGTTTTACCAACTCCAGAAGGACCAGTTATTAAAAGATCCTTCTGAGGTTTAAGATTTAAATTGATGTTTGAAAATAAATTTTGTCCGTCAACATTAAACTCAATATTTTCACACCTTAGCATTATAAAGCATCATCCTAAGCATTCCTTAAGACTTTTAGCCATGTTTCTTAACAATTGTAAATAAAAATCTTTCTCACCTTTAATGTCGACACCTAGAGGATCAAGTGTTCCTATTTGTGCATCCGTGCCTTCAACAACAATTTTGACCAATTTACTGTCGAATTGAGGTTCTTGAAAAACACAAGATGCTTTTAATTTAACAATTTTTTCTTTTATGTATGAGACTTGTTTTGGAGATGATGCAATATCACCTTCTAATGCAACCGAGCCAACAGCATTTAGTCCAAAAGCTTTTTCAAAATACTGATATGCATCGTGGAATACAACATAAGGTTTATCTTTGATAGGAGCTAAATCTTTAGCAATTTCGGTCTTTAATTTTTTAATATTTTCTATCATAACCTTTGAGTTTGCATCATAAATTTTTGCATTTTTTGGATAATATAAACTTAATTCCTTATTAACTTTGTTGATGATCTTTACGGCGTTATCTGGGCTTAACCATATGTGAACATCATCTTTCATTTCATGATCATCATGATCATCATGTTTTTTTGCATGTTTATCATGGTCGTGATCATCGTGTTTTTTCTCATGTTTGTCATGGTCGTGATCATCGTGTTTTTTCTCATGTTTGTCATGGTCGTGATCGTCATGTTTTTTCTCATGTTTGTCATGGTCGTGATCGTCATGTTTTTTGCTGTGCTTGTCGTGATCATGATGGTCATCGTCTTTTTTGCCATGTTTTTCATGATCATCATGGTCATCATGACCGTGATGATCATGTCTTTCCCAAGCTTCATTATCTCTTATACTGAGATGTTTTATACCAGTTTCTTCCATAAGATTTATTATTTTAATATTTTTTGGAAGATTATCAAAAACTCTTACAACATTGCTCTCTAAATGACTAGATATATAAAATATGATGTTACCATCTTGCATTTTTTTTAAATCTGATGGTTTAAGCTTAAATTCATGAGGTGATATTTCAGCTGGTATTAAAGAAATAGTTTTTCCAGTATTGCCAATAACTGCGCTTACAAGAGAATTAATAGGTTGTATAGTTGTTATTACTCCTTTGGTTTCAGAGGCAATGGCCTTGAATTGTGCAAATAAAATTGTTGTTAATATTATAAATAGTTTAGCCATACTTAACCTCTAATAAAAAATGTTGCATTAATGTAATGATATAACATAACATTAACTTTTTATTAATCTAAACTATCAGTGTCAAGAATAATATTGTATAGATTGTTTAATTTATTAAAATGCATATTCAATTAACTATTTTAATTTTTGAAAGTTTTGAATGAATTCATTAATCTCAGCCACTGACGTTAACGTTTCAAAATCTGGAAAAACAATTTTGAAAGACGTCAGTATTCAAATTAACAAAAATGATTTCATTACCATAATAGGCCCTAATGGTGCAGGAAAGTCTATGCTTTTAAAATGTATAATGGGATTTTATCAACCAAATTCAGGAATTATAAAAATAAAACCTAATCTTAAGTTAGGTTACATGCCTCAAAACTTAGATATAATCAAAACTATTCCAATAAAAGTACAGAAATTCATTACCTTAAAGAAAAAATTTGATAAAATTTCATTACAAAAAGTAATTTTAGAAACGCAAATTGAAAACATATTAGATAAGCAATTAACTATTTTATCTGGTGGTGAAATGCAAAGAGTTCTTCTTGCAAGAAGCTTATTAAACAACCCTGATGTATTAATATTGGATGAGCCAGCTCAAAATTTAGACGTTTCTGGTCAAATGCATTTTTATAAACTTTTACAAAAAATTTATTCAAAAAGAGAGTTAAGCATATTAATGGTTTCTCACGATTTGCATTTAGTAATGGTGTCAACAAAACAAGTTATATGTCTCTCAAATCATATATGCTGTTGTGGTCAACCACAACAAATAGCAAATGATCCTGAATTTTTAACAATGTTCGGAAAAGATATGGCTGAAGTTATGGCAGTATATCAACATGCCAACAAAGAAAATTCTGAAAAAAACAACAATTCACTTGGAGAAAATCATTACTGATCCGTTTATAATTAGGGGTATAATAGCTGGTATCGCAGTAGCATTAGTCTCTGGTCTTGTTGGATGTTTTGTTGTTTGGAGAAGATTGTCATATTATGGTGAATCTATTGCTCACAGCTCTTTACTAGGTGCTGGCATTGGAATTTTGTTAGGAATTGGCATTAACTTTGGTGTTGTTTTTGTTTGTTTAATTTTTGGTATTTTATTTTTGTGGTTACAACAAAGTAAATCTTTATCATCAGATACGCTTCTGGGTGTGATAGCTCATTTTGCGTTAGCAATTGGAATTATAGTTATTTCTTTTAATAAAATTAAAATTGACCTACATGCTTTTTTATTCGGTGATATACTTACGGTCAGTTCAGCAGATATATTGGGAATGTATATTGGGGTAATAATAGCAATTACATTAATTTTATCTAATTGGTCATCCTTAGTTTTAGTTACCCTTGATGAAGATTTAGCAAAATCTGAAGGTATAAACCCATTATATGTTAATGTGCTATTAACAACAATTATGACTATTGTTGTTGCATTATCTCTTCAAATTATAGGGTTATTGTTAATTACAGCAATGTTAATAATACCTGCAGCAACAGCAAGAAGGTTGGTAAATTCACCTGAAGCGATGGTTATTGTTTCAACTGTAATTGGAATTTTTTCTGTGATTTTTGGAATTTATTTATCTGTAGAAATGGATTTGCCCTCTGGTCCATCCATTGTAGTAGTTGGTTCAATATTATTTTTCTTATCACATATGTTTGGTATATTTTTAAAAAAAGAGTAAAAATTATGGATTTAAAGTAATTTTTCCTTTTGAACCTCTATCAAGAATTTTCTCTAGGACTGAAGCTGCTTGAGATAGAGGATGACTTTCTTCTATTAGAGGTTTTAAAAGTCCTTTTTGATACCAATCATATAATTCAATCATATTTAACTTATACTCGTCTGGTTCAGCTCTAGTAAATGCACCCCAAAAAACACCTACTACACTGAATTCTTTTACTAAGGCTAAGTTTACAGCTAATTTTGGTATTGATCCGGAAGCAAATCCGATCACTAATAATCTACCTTTTCTGGCCATTGTTCTTGCAATTGTGTCAAAAGTATCTCCACCAACGGGATCAAAAATAACATCAATACCTTTGCCGGCTGAAATTTCTTTTAGTTTTTCTTTTAAGTTGTCATATCCTATTGATAAATCTGCCCCATTTTCTTCAGCTATTTTTTGTTTTTCACTATTAGAAGCAACAGCAATTACTTTTGCCCCCATGATCTTACCAATTTGGATGGCGGCTATTCCAGTAGAACCTGATGCACCTAATACAACAAGTGTTTCACCTTTTTTTAAATTCCCTCTTTGTTTTAGAGCATAGTGTGATGTGCCATAAGCACACAATAGTGCACAAGCATCATCATATGACATCTTTTCAGGAATTTTAAATGTAGAAGATACTTTCACTACAGCTTTTTCTGCGTATCCATTAAGTTGAGACAAGGCAGCAACGCGATCTCCTACCTCAAAATCACTGTATTTAGAACCAAGACTAATTACTTCACCAGCAACCTCCATACCTGGAATAAAAGGTGTTTCAGGCTTAAGTTGGTATTTACCTTGAACAAGTAATCCATCAGGAAAATTTACACCTACAGAATTAACTTTAATTAAAATACTATCTTCATCAAGATTTGGTTCATCTACATCTTTGTATTCAATTTCTCTAATTGGACCGAAGTTATTGCAGACTATAGCTTTCATAATTATTCCTTTAATTTTTATGGAAATACTAATGATATTGTTTCTGCTATGAAAGCAGGCTTAACATCATTTTTAATTTCTAATTCACACTTATTTACTACTCTAAATCCTCCATTTTTCATTTCCTCACAAGAAATTATTGTCCTTTTTAGGCGAACATGAGAGCCAACCTTGACCATGTTGATGAAACGTACTTTGTCAGATCCATAGTTAAGAGTTCTTGATGTATTCTTAATTTCTGCATTTTGAGCAGCTAATTTTGGAAGTAGAGAAACCATGTAATAGCCATGTGCAATTGTTTTTCCATCAGGCATTTCTTTTTTAGCTTTTTCTTCGTCAACATGTATCCATTGATGATCTGATGTGGCATCAGCAAATTTATTTATTTTCTCTTGTGTAACATGATACCATTCACTAGGTGTAAGAGGCTTATTAATAAAATTTTTAATTTCAGAAGGATTATCTATCACAATCATTTCAAACACCTTTTATAATTTAACTAATCTTAATATACACCTAAAGTTTTTAAATTAAATGATATTCTAATTATAAATCTTGAAATTTTAAAATTTATTATGACTTTAATAATATGCAATTAACAATACCAAAAGTAGATTATAAGATAATTTCAAATCAAGCAGGTGCGTCCTTTAATGCTGAATTAGAAAAATTTAATTATGCTATTTCTCATTATGGTTTTTTGCTATTACAAAACACACCAATAGATAAGAAAGTAAAAAATAATATCTTAAAAACTTATAAAGCCTTTTTTGATCTTCCGTTTGAAGAAAAAAATAAAGTAAATATGGATTTAACCTCTTCTAATAGAGGGTGGGGTGCTCCAAAAGGAGAACAGGTTAACCCAGATTACAACCCAGATTATAAAGAGATTTTTGATACTGGTCCTCACCAAAAAGTTAAAGATGAATTTAGAGACTTAACTTATTACGCTAAAAATCTTTGGCCTGAACAATTACCATTGTTTGAAAATACTGTTAATAATTATTATGATCTTTGTACTCAAATTGGGATGCATGTTTTATCATTTATTGAACGCTCTTTAGACTTATCTGAAAATTTTTTTAGAGATAAATTTGAAAATCCAATGTCGTTGCTAAGATGTAATTATTATCCACCAAGGAAGTCATCATTATCAAACAAAGATTATGGTATAGCACCTCATACTGATTATGGTTGTTTAACAATTTTGTTAACGGATAATAATCCTGGACTTGAAATTAAAAATCCTTCAAATGAGTGGGAATTGGTTAACCCAAAGGAAGGTGAAGTCATAGTCAATTTTGGAGATATGTTAGAATTTTGGTCTAAGAAAAAAATAAAGGCTACACCTCACCGAGTGTTTGGAAATAATAAGGAACGATTTTCTATACCTTTTTTCTTCAATCCACAATATGACACAATAATATCTAAAAAAGATAAAATTATTGCTGGTGAATATCTATCTAAAAAATACGACACAACTTATATACATAAAAAGAAATAAATTAATATTTTTTTACTTTGAAATAGTACTTTCAATATATTATTTATGATAATTATATATTTAAATATAACTTAATAGGAGAGTCATTTGTTTGGTGTAATGCAAGATCACCCTCTGTTAATTTCGACTATTTTTGAACATGCTGTTAAAAACTATAATAAGCAAGAGATTGTTTCAAACACAGTTGAAGGTGGCATCCATAGATATACCTATTCTGACTGGGGAAAAAGAACTAAGAAATTAGCCAATGCTTTTAAGTCTCTTGATTTGAAAGAGAGTGACAGAGTAGGGACTTTAGCCTGGAATGGTTATAGACACCTAGAGATTTATTATGCAACTTCATCAAGTGGCCTGGTATGCCACACTATAAATCCCCGACTTCATCCCGATCAAGTTTCTTATATTGTAAATCACGCGCAAGACAAGGTTTTATGTGTTGATTTAAATATTTTACCATTGGTTGAAAAAGCATCTGAAAATTTTAAAACAGTCAAAGAAATTATTATAATGACTGATAATAAGAATATGGTTCAACCTAATATTAAAGATAGTATTAAAGTAATTTGTTATGAGGATTTTATTAAAGATCATTCAGATCAATTTGATTGGCCTCAAATGGACGAAAGAACAGCTTCGTCATTATGTTATACATCTGGAACCACTGGAAACCCAAAGGGAGTTTTATATTCTCATCGCTCAACAGTTCTTCATGCCTACGGGATGAATTTAAAAGATGTGGTTCCTTATGGCGTTAAAGATGTTGTTCTTCCTGTAGTACCTATGTTTCATGTAAATGCTTGGGGGACACCTTATGCAGCACCAATGTGTGGTACAAAATTAGTTTTTCCTGGTGCTAAATTAGACGGTGAAAGTTTAACAAATCTAATGAATGAAGAAAAAGTTACTATTTCTCTTGGGGTTCCTACGATATGGCTCTTATTACTAAATTATTTGAGAGATTCTGGTAAAAAAATAGATACAGTTAAAAGATTAATAATTGGTGGATCTTCATGCCCTAGGACATTATTTGAGGGGTTTGAAGATGAGTTTGGCGCAGAAGTGATACACGCCTGGGGTATGACAGAAATGAGCCCTCTTGGAACAGTTAATATGCCTTCATTAGGAGGAGAGCCAAAAAATAGAACGGAGTATTATGATCAAAAATTACCTCAAGGAAGAACAATTTTTGGACACCAAATGAAACTTGTTGATGATGCAGGAAATGATTTACCAGAAGATGGAGAAACCCAAGGAAGATTGTTATCAAAGGGTTTTTGGGTTTTAAAAGAATACTTTGAAGATAATACAGAAAAAGATAGATTCCTTGATGGTGGTTGGTTCGATACAGGTGATGTTGCAAAAATAGATCAACATGGTTTTATGACCATAACAGACAGAACAAAAGATATAATTAAATCTGGTGGAGAATGGATAAGTTCAATTGATCTAGAAAATATTTGTGTTGGTCACCCAGAAGTTGCAAATGCTGCTGTCATATCTGTGCCACATGAAAAATGGGAAGAAAGACCCATAGTAATTGTTCAGCCAATGCCAGGTAAATCACCCGCAAAAGAAGAGATTTTAAAAATGTATAATGGCAAAGTTGCAAAGTGGATGATACCAGACGATGTTATTTTTACAGATAATATTCCTCTAGGAGCCACTGGAAAAATATTAAAAAACAAACTTAGAGACCAATTTAGTGGACATAAGATAAGTTAAAATAAAAAATTATTTTAAATAAATTTACAAATCATTATTGAACTTGGTGAGTTCTTCAATAGCTGAAGTAAATAGGCAATACAAGTCATCGATACTTACTTTCTTTGATTATGAGAAGAGGAATTTAAATTTATTACTTAAAAAATTGCCTAGATTAAGACATTGTTTATGTCATATATTCATGAATTAAATACTAATCCTTAAATAAACTTTCAATATCGAAATTATCTATCGTATCTATTGACTTTGCGATTTTCCAAGTTTTACTTGTTCCATCTAATGCATTAGTAGTTATTACTGTCTCTTTTGGAGGACAATCAGGTTCATGACAACTAAGTTCAGCAATGCTTAATATTGTTGTTTCAGGTAAATTTAATTTTTTAGAAATCACTTCTTTTAGATATCTAATATTTTCAGGTTTTGCTTTTTTTTGATTAAACATGTCATTCATTTTTTTAATTTGCCCATAATGGTGACCACAATATATTCCCACCTAAGTCACCTATCAAAATATAAGAACGATCAGACGAAAGTGATATTGCAGATATTTCATAACCTTTAGGGTTCCTTACAACAAATGGATTTTTTCTATCATCTACCTCTGATAATAAAACTGTACCATCATTAAAGCCCACAAAAATAGCCTTTTCGCCTGTTAAAGGTTCTATAAAAGTTGAAATTTTTTTACCACAATCAGCAACACAAACTGGTTCTCTACCAAGTGGTCCGTCTTTACCATCAAACGGCCAACATATAGCTTGATGATCACCAGCAGTAGCAAGATGAGGAATGTCTCCTACCCATGCAAAACTTTTTATTTTTGCTGGATACCCTCTCATTGCTAAATCTACTTTATCTCGTATACGCCATCCATGAAGTTCACTTTCTTGCATAGTAGTCACAATATATTTTCCATCAGGGCTAAAACTTACTTTGCTGTGAGATCCTTTCCATAAAAGTCGTGAAGACTTCCATCGTCTGTTACCTTGCTCCCAAAGAGTAACCCCTCCATAGCTAGCAACTGCCAAACGTTTTCCACTTCTATCAAATGCCATACCTCCTATAGTGCTTGTATGTTCTAAAATTTTTTCTTTTGTATTACCACTAGACCATAAATAAGCATTTTTACCTGATGAACAAACTATACTATCTTTTGTTGCCGCTACAGTATCAACCCATCGAGTTCCAAAACTAGCAATTTCTTTTATTGTTCCATCAGGAGATATTTGTAAAAATCTACCATCATCACCACCAGTAAATACCTCACTTCCATTTGTGGTTATGCTAAGAACTACACCATTATGTGCATCAATTATTTTTGGTGTTTCATCTGATCTAAAAAATCTTACTGTTCCGTCACCAAATCCTGCAACTACAGCGTCAGGAATTGTAACTGCACCAGTGACTGGAGCATTTATTTCTAATTTCTTACCTCTACCCTCTAGTTCTGTTTCTTCAGGTTCTAAGTAAGATATTTTTTGTTCTAAAAATTTTTCTCTATCTGACATTTTGAATTAATTATTGAAATAAATAAGTATTATTTAATTCAATTTACATCCTTCAAAACCTTCATCAAGACCCATACTTTCAAGATTTCGACCTATAAAAACTACTCTTGAATTGCGTTCTTTTCCTTCAGGCCAAGTACCCATTGGAGATGCATCCATAAGCATATGTACACCTTGAAAGACGTAACGGTCATCTTTACCTTCAAAACTTAATATACCCTTTGACCTTAGGATATCTTGTCCGTGTGTTTGCAATAAGTTACCAAACCAAGATTGGAATTTGTCCATATCTAATGGTGTTTCAGAAACAAATGACATGCTAGTTACATCATCATCATGTTCATGATCATGGTCAGAATCTAAGAAATCAGGTTCAACTTCTAAAACACGATCTAAGCTAAATGCATTAAGTCCTAAAACTTCATTAAGCGGAATATCACAACGATTAGTTTTAACAATTTTTGCATATGGATTAATTTTCTTAATTCTTGCTTTTACCTTATCAATTGAGTTGTCATCTACAAGATCAATTTTATTAAGTAATACAATGTCAGCGAATGCTATTTGTTCTTCAGCTTCATGGTGTTCACCAAGTTGATTGCTAAGATGGACTGCGTCTGCAACTGTAACTATTGCATCCAATTTAGTTTTATCAGATACATCCTGATCAACAAAAAAAGTTTGTGCAACAGGAGCAGGATCTGCTAGCCCTGTTGTTTCTACAATAATAGCATCTAGTTTATCAGCTCTTTTCATAAGCCCACCTAGAATACGAATTAAATCACCCCTAACAGTGCAGCAAATACATCCATTATTCATTTCAAAAACTTCTTCATCAGCATCAACGACAAGATCATTGTCAATACCTTGTTCTCCAAATTCATTTACGATGACTGCATAGCGCTTACCGTGTTGTTCTGTCAGAATTCTGTTAAGAAGAGTTGTTTTCCCAGCTCCAAGAAATCCAGTCAAAACTGTAACTGGGACTTGTTCAGAAGTATTATTCATGTCTTTATCCTTTTAATTATAAATTTGTTGAGCAATTACCACAAAGGCCATGTATTTCGAATACGGGATTGTAAGCTTTAAATCCTGTTCTATCAGAGAGATTTTTGATATTATCTGTTAATTTTTGATCAAGATGTTCTTTTACATCACCACAATCATTACAAATTTCAAAGACTGGGGTTTTGTTTTTGTGTGATCCACAACATATTGTCCATGCATTTAATGACTCAATGCGATGAATAAGTCCATCTTTATTTAATTTGTCTAATGCTCTATAAACCGTTGTAGCAGCTGTGATCCCATCTGATCTTAAAAGATCTAAAATTTCGTAGGCTGTTAATGGTTGTTTTTGTTTTTTTAAAAAATTAAAAACTCTATCCGAGTGTGTTAAACGTTTTTTTGTAACTGACATCAAATGACCCTCAATTTTGATAGCTATTATGATAATATACCAACTCATTTTTAATATTGCAATGTTATAACGTAACATTTTATTGACAGCTGGGCTTTTAAATAATAAATGTAATGTTATAACATAACATTAGTGAAATCATGAATACGAATAAAACAATACTATCAATCTGTAATAGATGCCGAGATGGTAAAGAGGATGATCTAAAAAGTCGTGGTGGACAAAGATTTTTAGATAATTTTCTTAATAAAATAAAAAATAATAAAATACTAAATTTAAAAGTGAGATCAGTCGCTTGTATGAGTCAGTGTAAAAGACCATGCGTAATTTCTCTAACATCAGAAAATAATTTTACCTATGTTTTTGGTGATGTAATCCCTGACAATCAAGAATATACGAGTGAATTATTTGATTTAATAAGAAGGTATTCAAACTCTCCTAATGGGTTTTTAAGAAGAGGAGAAAGACCCCAACTTTTCAGATCTAACATACTTGGAAGGCTTCCTTCTATCGTAAGCAACTCCGATCTAGTGACATATCTATATAAGAGTTAAGAAAATGCAAAAAGGTTTGGGTATTACTGTTGATGATTTAAGTTGGTCTGTTAAACAAAAAAAACAGAAAATTCTCTATCCTTTAAGTTTTGAATTAAGCCCAAGAAAAATACTTGGCGTAGTAGGGCCAAATGGTGCAGGAAAATCAACTCTATTGAGGTTGTTGTATCGTTATTATAAGCCAACAACAGGAAAAGTTAAAATTAATGGTATTGATATATGGAAATTGACTTCTCGTCAGGTAGCTAGTTCTATTGCAACAGTTTTACAAGAAAATTTCTCAGATTTTTCATTAACTGTGAGAGAAATTGTTACTTTAGGGCGTACTCCTTATTCTAAATGGTTAAGTAATTCAAACAGTAAAAACGATAAAAAAATTGTGCAATCATCAATTGATCGTCTTTCTTTAAATAAATTCGAAAATCGACACTTAAATACTTTATCTGGTGGTGAACGTCAGCGTGTAATGATTGCTAGAGCGTTAGCTCAAGAACCTGATATATTAATTTTAGACGAACCAACTAATCATTTAGATATTCGTCAACAACTTGAAATCTTAAATCTTTTAAAAGATCTATCTATTACTGTTATTACATCTCTTCATGACCTGAATATGGCTAGAAGTAATTGCGATGAAATCCTTCTATTGAAGGATGGTTGCGCTCTAGGGTTTGGTAAACCAAATCTAATTCTTTCTGAAAGTAATATTTCAGAAGCTTTTAGGGTGAAAGCGTGTCACGAATTGTTGACACCAAGTAACTCCAAACAAATAACTTTTCATTTACATTAAGGAGAAAATTATGAATTTAGCTTCCAAATTAAAAATATTTATTTTGAGTTTTTTTCTAATAATAAATTTTAATAGTTTGGCTTCAAGTAAAGTTTCAGTGGATAGTTGTAATCGAACTGTGTCTTTTGACAGTCCTCCTCAAAGGGCAATATCTAATGATGTTAATTTAACAGAAATGATGCTTGTTCTTGGCCTCTCTGACAAGATGGTTGGATATACGGGTATATCAGGTTGGAAAACATTAGACGAAGAAATGCGTTTAGGAGTAAAGCAATTACCAGAATTATCACCAAAGTACCCAACAAAAGAAGTTTTAGTTGGAGCAGATGCGGATTTTTTCTTTGCTGGCTGGAATTATGGTATGAAGGTTGGCGGAGAAGTTACACCAGAAACATTAAAACCATTTGGAATTAATGTTTACGAATTAACTGAAAGTTGCATCCACATAATGAACAAGAAAAAAGTTAGTATGGATGATATGTATAATGATCTTCTAAATTTGGGTCTTATATTTAAAATTGAAAATCGTGCTAAAAAATTAGTTGATGCATATAGATCAGACCTTAAAAAATTTACTCAACAACTTGAATACATACCTGCAAAGAAAGTTTTTGTTTATGACAGTGGTGAAGACGCTCCTTTTACAGCTGGACGTTATGCTATGCCAACCGCTCTTATTGAAGCTGCAGGAGGTATCAACATAATGGACAATTTTCAAAAAAGTTGGGGTACAGTAACTTGGGAAGAAGTTATAGATAGAAATCCTGAGGTAGTTGTTATTGTTAATTATGGAAAAGTTACAGCAGAACAAAAAAGAAAATTCATGATGTCTAATCCAGCCTTTGCAAATATAGATGCAGTCAAAAATGATCGCTTTGTAACATTGGAATATGTAGAAGCCACACCTGGTCCACGTAACATTAAAGCAATCAAAAAATTAGCTAAGGCATTCAGGCAATAGATGTTTTGACCTTAAAAGTAGTAAATTATGAAATGATGAAACCAAACAGAAAAGTAATTTTATTTTTCTGTTTGGGATCAGTATTGTTGATTATATCATTATCAATTGGAATATCTGTAGGTGCTGTTTCTGTCCATACCAGTACTGTTTGGGGAATTATATTAAATAAATTCTCACCAGATCTTGTTGAACAGACTTGGTCAAAAGGAAGAGAGGCAATTGTCTGGGACATTCGATTCCCTCGCACTTTATTAGCAATAATGGTTGGCTCAGGGCTTGCAATTGTTGGGGCTAGCTTGCAATCAGTAACCCGTAATCTACTTGCTGATCCACATTTGTTAGGCATTTCTTCTGGTGGTGCTTTTGGAGCAATTTTAGCTTTATTACACACAGGTTTATTTATTGGTTTGTTAACAGTACCTTTGTTAGCCTTCCTAGGTGCTCTTTTTGCAACATTTATAGTATTAATGGTCTCACGATTTACTAGTTCTACAAGTGCAGATCGTTTAGTTTTAGCTGGCGTGGCAGTATCTTTTATAATCATGTCATGTGCCAATATTTTAATTTTTCTTGGTGATCCAAAAGCAACTCATACAGTTGTTTTTTGGATGTTAGGTGGCTTAGGTTTAGCTCAATGGAACCAACTAATTTATCCCCTTATAGTTTTATTAATTTGTGGACTTTGGCTTTTTAGTCAAGCAAGAGT
>CACHVW010000031.1 GCA_902583415.1 uncultured SAR116 cluster alpha proteobacterium
TGGTTATAAAAAGTTAAGTATACAAAATGATATTATTTCATTCCAAAAACGTGGAGAAACTTCAAATGAAAAAATCAAATCAACTTTATTTTCATTAGATAAAAACCTAATTTTAGATAATAAACTTGACTCTTTTTTTATAAAATTTTCAGATCAAAATAAAAAAAATATTACAAAAACCACAATGGCTCAAGCCATTGAAATAGTTAGAAGAAGAATAGATGAAACAGGAACAAATGAGCCTAGCATACAACAACAAGGTGCTGATCGTATAATTGTCCAACTTCCTGGTTTGGATGATCCAAGTCGTATTAAAAAATTATTAGGTAAAACGGCAAAATTAACATTTCAATTAGCTCATCCAACTATATTCCCTGATGATTTAGATAAAAATTCAAAAGCACCTCCTGGTTATGTTAAATTACAAGAAGATAAAAATCCGGATCGTTTTTACATGATAAATAAAAGAATTATGGTTTCCGGTGAAATGCTGAAGGATGCAAGTCCAACATTTGACAGAAACAATAGCCCATCGGTTTCATTTCAATTATCTCCTTTAGGTGGAAAGAAGTTTGGAAGAGTTACTGGAAAACATGTAGGTAGAGCCTTTGCAATAGTACTAGACGGAAAAGTTGTTAGTGCTCCAGTGATACAAACACAAATATTTTCAACTGGACAAATTACAGGTGCTTTCTCAGTACAAGAAACTAATGATTTAGCACTAGTTCTGAGATCAGGTGCATTGCCTGCTCCAATGGTTATTCTTGAAGAACGTTCAGTAGGTCCAGGTCTTGGAAGTGACTCAATTTCAGCAGGAAAAATTGCAAGTGTTTTTGGTTTAATTGCAGTAATGGTTTTTATGTTAATAACTTATGGTATGTTTGGAATTTTTGCTAATGTTGCACTTATTTGTAATATTATTTTTATAATTGCATTATTAAGCCTTATTCAAGCAACTCTTACGTTACCTGGCATTGCTGGAATAGTTTTGACTATGGGAATGGCTGTAGATGCAAATGTTTTAATTTTTGAGAGAATAAAAGAGGAATTTAATTCAGGTAGAAATATTCTTGATGCAATCGAGAATGGATTTCAAAGGGCTATTTCAACTATTGTAGATGCTAATTTAACAACATTGTTTGCTGCTTTAGCTTTGTTTTCATTCGGAAGTGGTCCAATTAAAGGATTTTCTGTAACTTTAATGATTGGCATAGCAACTTCCATGTTTACTGCAATTGTTATTACAAAATACATAGTTTTTTTATATTCAAAGAAAAAAGATATTAATAGTGTTTTCTTACAGGGTTAAAAAATGAAATTATTAAGGCTTATACCAAATAATACAAATTTTGATTTTTTGCGTATAAAAGTTATTGCTTTCTTTTTTTCTTTAATAATTTTATCCGGAACTTTTATCAGCTTAATGGTTAATAATTTAAATTATGGAATTGATTTTAAAGGAGGAATACTACTTGAATTAAGAAGTAAAAACCCCAATTCACCTAATATTAATGAGCTAAGAGAAAAAATATCTACCTTAAATGCAGGTGAAGTATCGATACAAAACTTTGGTAAAGATACTGATTTTTTAGTGAGAATTCAAAAGCAAGAGGGTGATCAAAAAGAACAAATAACTATGATTGAAAAAGTTAAGTCTCTTACAGATAAAGATTACACTGTTAGAAGATCTGAATTTGTAGGTCCTGTTGTTGGGGATGAGTTGAAGACTGCAGGAATATATGCTGTATTACTAGCTTTAATATCAATAATGATTTACATATGGTTTAGGTTTGAATGGCAATTCTCTATTGCAGCAATTTTAGCTTTAATTCATGATGTTTTAACTACAGTCGGTCTTTTTTCTATATTACAGCTAGAATTTAATTTAGCTACAATAGCTGCTATATTAACAACTGCTGGTTACTCAATTAATGACACTGTTGTGATCTTTGATCGTGTTAGAGAAAATTTAAGAAGATATAAATCAAAAACTCATTATTTCATTTATAACAAATCAATTAATGAAACACTTTCTAGAACAGTTATTACTTCAGTAACAACATTATTGGCATTGTTTATAATTTTCTTTTTTGGTGGTGCGGTTTTATCTGATTTTGCTCTTGCAATGATTTGGGGCGTGATTATAGGTACTTTTTCATCTATTTTCGTAGCGGTATCACTTTTGACTTACTTTAATATCAACAAAGGTGAGAAAGTTGATGATCGTACAAATGTACCAGAATACGAGAGAGAAAACTAAAAATTAACTTCTTTAATCCAATCTTTAAATGAGTTAATTGCAATATTAGATTGAATTTTTTTCTTTTCTCTTCCTTTGATATGTTTTTTATTTTTAAAATCTAAATTTATGTCTGGCATTAGTCCAAAATTAATATTCATAGGTTGAAATGTGTCTGGGTTTGCATACATCGTGATATGTTTCAATAATGCACCATGTGCAGTATTTTCAGGAGGTAATTTTAATTTCTTGTTTTTTAAATCATACGCTGCAACAATACCAGCCATTAATCCAATAGCAGATGATTCAACATACCCTTCAACGCCTGTTATTTGCCCTGCAAAAATAACATTTTGTGAGTTTTTAAGTCTTAAAAATGGGTCTAAAAGTTTAGGCGATTTTATAAATGTATTTCTATGGAGGCCACCAAGTCTTGCAAATTCTGAATTTTCAAGCCCCGGGATAGTTTTAAATATTTCTTTTTGAGCACCATGTTTCATTTTTGTTTGAAAACCAACAATATTATATAAGGTACCAGATTTATTATCTTGTCTTAATTGTACAACAGCGTATGGTTCTTCTTTTTTATGAGAATTTTTTAATCCAATAGGTTTCATTGGCCCATATCTTAATGTTTCATCACCTCGTCTAATTATTTCTTCTATAGGCATACATCCTTCAAAAAATGGAGTATCTTCAAATTCTTTAAATTCCATTTTTGGAGCTTTTTTTATATTCTCTATAAATTGATAATATTCTTCTTTTGATAAGGGACAATTTATATAATCATCTCCATTTCCCTTATCATATCTAGATTGTTTCCAGGCTACTGCCATATTTATTGTTTCTTCATAAACAATAGGGGCAATGGCATCATAAAAGGCTAGAGAATTTTCAGAAGTTTTAATTTTGATGCTTTCAGTCAATGTCTTGGAAGTAAGTGGTCCTGTTGAAACTATTACTAGTTGATTCTTAAATTCATCAAGACTTAGTACTTCTTGATTTATAATTTTAATATTTGGAATTGACTTAATAATTTTATTAACTTCCTTTGAAAAATTATCTCTGTCAACTGCTAAGGCAGACCCAGCTGGTACTTTGTTATGATCAGCACATTTCATTATCAAAGAGTCTGCAATACGTAATTCTTCGTGTAAAACTCCTACTGCATTATATTCTTTATCATCAGAACGAAAAGAGTTAGAGCAAACCAGTTCAGCTAAATATTTTGTTTGATGAGCTTCTGTTTTTACTTTTGGCCTCATTTCATACAAATCAACATTTATATCAAACTTAGAAATTTGATATGCAGCTTCACATCCAGCTAAACCTCCTCCAATAATTACAATTTTGTTAATATTTGTCATTTTATACTTTTTTATTTAATAATTTTTTTAAAAAGATACCGGTATGACTTTCAGCTACCTTTGATACTTCTTCAGGGGTTCCTTGAGCAACAACATAGCCACCTTTATCTCCACCTTCAGGGCCTAAGTCTATTATATGATCAGCAGTTTTAATAACATCTAGATTATGTTCAATTACGATCATTGTATTACCATTATCTACTAATTCTTGCATTACTTCTATAAGCTTTTTAATATCATGAAAATGTAGACCGGTAGTAGGCTCATCTAAAATATATATAGTTCTACCAGTTCCTTTTCTTGATAATTCTTTTGCAAGTTTAATTCTCTGGGCTTCTCCACCTGACAGTGTTGTAGATCGTTGTCCAATTTTAATATAGTCTAATCCAACCCTCTCTAAAGTTTCTAATTTTTCAAAAATTAAGGGAACAGCCTTAAAAAGCTCGGCACCCTCTTTGACAGTCATATCAAGAACATCTGATATGGATTTATCTCTCCATTTAACCTCAAGAGTTTCTCTATTATATCTTTTCCCTTTGCATTGATCACATTTAACATACACATCTGGTAAAAAATGCATTTCAATTTTTAAAACCCCGTCTCCCTGACAAGCTTCACATCTTCCACCTTTAACATTAAATGAAAAGCGACCTGGTAAATATCCTCTTGATTTAGATTCAGGCAATCCTGCAAACCAATCTCTGATATGATTAAAGGCTCCAGTATAAGTAGCTGGATTTGATCTAGGTGTTCTTCCAATTGGAGATTGATCTATATCAATTATTTTATCAATCTGTGAAATTCCATTAATTGATTTGTATGGAGCAGGAACAGAACTGTTTCCATTTAGGATTTTTGATAAACTTTTTTGCAAGGTTTGTATAACCAAAGTCGACTTTCCTCCACCAGAAACTCCAGTCACACAAGTAAGTATTCCAAGTGGGAACTCTACATCGATATTTTGAAGATTATTACCAGAGGCTCCCCTAATAATAATATGTTTATTAGCATTGACACTTCTTCTTTTTTTTGGCACAGCAATTTTTTTTATTCCAGCAAGGTAATTACCAGTTATACTTTCTTTTTTCTCTTTGATTTCTAAAGGAGTTCCTTGTGCAATAATTTTACCTCCATTAATACCCGCGCCAGGGCCAATATCAATAACATGATCTGCAATCAATATAGCCTCTTCATCGTGTTCTACTACGATTACTGTGTTACCAAGGTCTCTTAATTTCTGAAGTGTATGAAGTAATCTTTCATTATCTCTTTGATGTAAACCAATACTTGGTTCATCCAATACGTATAAAACTCCTGAAAGACCCGATCCAATTTGACTTGCTAATCTAATTCTCTGACTTTCTCCACCTGATAATGTTCCACTATTTCTTGAAATTGATAGATATGATAATCCAACACTTGTTAAAAAACCTAATCTATTGTTTATCTCTTTTAAAACTTGCTTTGAAATTGCTAGTTCTTGCTCATTAAGTATATTGCTAAGATCTAAAAACCATTTTCTAGCTTTTTCGATTGTAAATCTTGAAACATCAGCAATGTCCATTTTATTGATTTTCACGGCAAGAGTTTCTAATTTTAACCTTTTGCCATTACATTTTTCACAATCTTTATTAGATTGAAATCTTCCTAACTCTTCTTTAACCCACTTACTTTCACTTTCTTTTAATCGTCTAGCTAAATTTGGAATAATACCTTCAAATATCTTATTAGAACGAAAAACCCTGGTCCCGTCATTATAAATAATTTCAATTTTTTCGTCTCCTGATCCATATAATAATTTTTCTTTTATGTCCTTAGACAGATCTGAAAACTTATTATCAATATCAAATTTATAATGTTTGCCTAAAGATTGGAGTGTTTGTATGTATAATTTACTCGTATTCAAAGCCCATGGAACAATTGCACCCTCTCTTAAGGTAAGATTTTCATTAGGTACTATTAAGTTGATATCAAAAGCAACAGCGTTTCCTAAACCATCGCATTTATCACACGCTCCTGCGGGATTGTTAAAAGAAAATATTCTTGGCTCAATTTCATCAATTGTAAAACCACTAACAGGACAAGAGAAATTTGAGGAAAAAACTTCTTTTTTATTACTATCAACGTCTAGAACATATAATAATCCATCAGATAACTGTAATGAAATTTCTATAGAATCAGCTAATCTTTGAAGTAGATCTTTATTTTCTTGTTCAGTTGAATGAGTTATTACCAATCTATCCACCACAACTTCTATGTCGTGTTTCTTATATCTATCAAGCGTTGGTAATTCTTCTATATCGTAAAATTCATTATTTATTCTTAGTCTTTGAAAGCCTTTTTTTCTTAATTCTATAAATTCTTTTCTGTATTCACCTTTTCTTCCGCGTACTATTGGAGCAAGTAGATAAATCTTAGTTTTATTATCTTTTTTGAAAATCTTATCTACCATTTGGCTAACTGTTTGGCTTTCTATGGGTAATCCAGTAGCTGGAGAATATGGTATACCAACCCTCGCCCAAAGAAGTCTCATATAATCATATATTTCCGTTACAGTACCTACAGTTGATCTTGGATTCTTGTTAGTTGATTTTTGTTCAATTGAAATTGCAGGTGAAAGCCCTTCGATAGATTCAACATCCGGTTTTTGCATCATTTGTAAAAATTGTCTCGCATAAGCTGAGAGAGACTCTACATATCGTCTTTGACCTTCTGCATAAATTGTATCAAAAGCTAAGGAGCTTTTTCCAGATCCTGAAACACCAGTCATAACAATTAATTTATTTTTTGGGATATTAATATCAACATTTTTTAAATTATGTTCGTTGGCACTGCGAACTTTAAGAAACTGATTAGCCTCACGCCTATTTTGCATTTTTTATTATATCCTTTAAAATTAAATTAAACTTTCCATTTAGTTAACTTTGAAGTGATAAATGTCAATCAAAAAGATTAAATTTTATTTTTTTTTAACTAAATGATAGTTTATGATACAACCTATAATTTATGGAGATATAATATGAGTGGAAGTGTAAATAAGGTCACTTTATTAGGAAATTTAGGTCGTGATCCAGAAGTTAGAGCAATGCAAAATGGAGATAAAATTGTTCAATTAAGTGTAGCTACTTCAGATAGGTGGAAAGATAAAACTTCAGGTGAACAAAGAGAGAGAACTGAATGGCATCGTGTTGTAATATTTAATGACGCTCTAGGAAAAATTGCAGAACAATATCTCAAAAAAGGAAGTACTGTGTATTTAGAAGGGCAACTCCAAACAAGGAAATGGACTGATCAACAATCTGGCCAAGAAAAATACACTACTGAGGTTGTTCTTCAAAGGTATAGAGGGGAATTAACTTTAATAGGTTCTAGACCTGAAAATCAAATAAGTAATGATCAACAAGATGCCGAAATAGATCAATCTAATCAAATATCAATTTCAGAAAATATTGCGTCCGATTTAGATGATGAAATTCCATTTTAAATTGGTTTAGTTGTATAATAGATATTGTTATATAGATAAAAACAATATACAATATCTTGATAATTATTAGTTTTTTATAACGCATCATTGGAGTTTTTTTTGTCAATTGAAAAAGACAATTCCTCTAGTAAATCTTTGATTTCTATTTCAGATGAAATGAAAAAATCATACCTCGATTATGCAATGAGTGTAATTGTATCAAGGGCTTTACCAGATGTAAGAGATGGTCTTAAACCAGTTCATAGACGTATATTATACGCAATGATTGAAGGTGGTTATGATTGGTCAAAGCCATATAGAAAATCTGCTAGAGTTGTGGGAGATGTAATGGGTAATTATCATCCTCATGGTGATACAGCGATATATGATTCTATGGTAAGAATGGCTCAAGAATTTTCCATGAGACTTATGCTTGTTGATGGTCAAGGAAATTTTGGATCCATAGATGGAGATCCACCTGCAGCAATGAGATATACAGAATCTAGACTCGCAAGATCTTCTGAAAGTTTATTAAGAGATATTGATAAAGATACAATCGATTTTATTCCAAATTATGATGAATCTCAACTAGAGCCATCTGTTTTACCTGCTGAATTTCCAAATATGCTTGTAAATGGTGCTGGCGGTATTGCAGTTGGAATGGCTACAAATATTCCGCCACATAATCCAGGTGAAGTTATACGTGCATGCAAAACACTTATAGAAAATCCAAATACAAATTTAGAAGAATTAATGGAGATCATTCCTGGTCCTGATTTTCCTACCGCAGGCTTGATTATGGGAAGAGCTGGTATTAGAGAAGCTTTTAGGACGGGAAGAGGTAGTATAATTATGCGATCAAAAGCAGAAATTATACAGTCAGGTAAAAATCTTGATCGAGAAACCATAATTATCTCTGAAATCCCATTTCAAGTTAACAAAGCTCTTGTATTGGAAAAAATAGGAGATCTAATTAGAGACAAAACTATTGAAGGAATTTCTGATTTAAGAGATGAATCTGATAGAAATGGAATGAGAATTGTTATTGAAATTAAAAAAGATGTACAAGGTGATGTTGTGTTAAACCAATTATGGCGTCACACAAGGTTACAAACGAGTTTTCCTGTAAATATGTTAGCTTTGGATAATGGACAACCAAAGCAAATGGGTCTAATTGAAATTCTAAAAGCATTCATAGATTTTAGATTTGAGGTAGTAACAAGAAGAACTAAGTTTTTGCTCAACAAATCCAGAAACAGAGCACATATTTTAGCTGGACTAATGGTGGCTATAACCAGTATTGATGAAGTTATTGAGCTAATAAAAGCTTCTTCTGACCCAGATAATGCTAGAAAAGAATTATGTGCAAAATCTTGGCCGGCTAAAGAAGTTGAACATTTTATAAAATTAATTGATGAACCAGACCATCAAATCGTTGATGACCATTATAAATTATCAGTAACTCAAGCTAAAGCTATTCTAGAACTAAGATTGCAACGACTAACTGGAATGGAAATAACAAAATTAGAAAAAGAAACAGAAGAATTATCTAATCAAATAAAAGAATATTTAATTATTCTTTCTGACAAAACTAAACTTACAGATTTAATACAAAATGAACTTGATGAAGTTTTAACTAAAATTGAAGATCCTAGAAGAACTGAAATCAATGACAGTGTTGTTGATCATGACGACGAAGATTTGATTCAAAAAGAAGATATGGTTGTAACAGTTAGTCATAGAGGATACATAAAAAGGGTTTCTTTATCCACATATAGAGCACAAAGAAGAGGTGGAAAAGGGAGAGCAGGTATGAAGATGAGGGATGAAGATACTGTCACTTCACTTTTTGTAACGAATACACACACACCAATTCTATTCTTTACATCATCAGGGATGGTTCACCAATTAAAATGCTATAAATTACCTGAATCTGCACCTCAAGCTTTTGGTAAGCCAATGATTAATCTACTTCCAATAGAGCAAGATGAAAAAATACATACTGTTATGCCTATGCCAGAAAATGAGGAGACATGGCAAAATTTACAAATTATATTTGCTACCAAAAATGGCAATATTAGAAGAAATCAATTGAGTGATTTTACTAACATTCGACAAAATGGAAAAATTGCTATGAAACTTAATGAAAATGATGAATTGGTTTCTGTCATTCCGTGTACTGATAAAGATAATGTATTATTAGCAACTAGGTTGGGTAAAGCAATAAGGTTTGATGTTAATGATGTAAGGGTTTTTGTAGGAAGAGGTTCTTCAGGAGTAAGAGGAATAAAATTAAAACCTAATGATTATGTAGTATCAATGTCATTAATACCTAAGTTGGAAAGAAGATATATTCTATCTGTTACTGAAAATGGATTTGGTAAAAGAACTCCGATTGAAGATTACAGAATGACTAATAGAGGTGGTCAAGGTGTAGCAAATATTGAGTGTTCTAATAGAAATGGACCAGTAGTTGCATCATATGTGGCTTCTGAGGACGATCAGATAATGCTTGTGACTAACTCAGGAAAACTTATACGTATTCGTGTTCATGCAGGAGAAGGTGACTCAATTAGAGTGGCAGGAAGAAAAACACAAGGTGTAAGACTTTTTGATTTAGATAATGAAGAAAAGGTAGTTTCTGTTGCACTGTTAAATGAAAGTGATGAAGAAGAAAACAGTAACGAAAATGACTATGAAGTTGCAACTGATTAATAGTAATATTAAAGTATTAATATATATTTAAAAAGAGTTTTTGTTGAAGAGAATAGCGCTATATCCTGGAACGTTTGACCCAGTAACAAATGGTCATTTAGATATAATTTATAGAGCAAGCTCATTATGTGATTTACTCATAATTGGTGTTGCAGAAAATATTGGGAAAAATCCTTTTTTTAAAATTTCCCAGAGAAAATCTTTAATTCAAGATGCTATTAATCAAAATTTTAAAAGTTCAAAAAGAATATTAGGTGAAATTCGAGTTGAAAGTTTTGATAACCTTCTTATTGACTTTGCCAGAGCTAATTCTGCAACAATGATTATTAGAGGGCTTAGAGCTGTTTCTGATTTTGATTATGAGTTCCAAATGGCAGGTATGAATGCAAGGTTAGCTAATGATATAGAAACTATTTTTTTGACTGCCTCTGAAAATCATCAATTTGTTGCATCAAGATTTGTTAAGGAAATATCGCTTTTAGGTGGTGATATTTCATCGTTTGTTCCAGCAAATGTTAATGTTGCAATGAAGAATAAAAAAATATAAAAAAATATATTTTTTAAACATAAAACTTGATTCTAATACCATTATCAAATAGTTTCATGATATCTTAGGGCGCGTAGCTCAGTTGGTAGAGCAATTGACTTTTAATCAATGGGTCACAGGTTCGAATCCTGTCGCGCTCACCACTTTCCTTGATTTGGATTGTGGTAGTAAATACAATGACTTAGCAAATAACTCATTGAAAACATAATCTAATTTAAAACACCCTTACCTGATGTGTACCTATTTGATACTTAACTCATAATTAAAAATTATGGTAAAATAGGTATTTTTAGTCCCAAAATAGTCTTTAAAAGTTTGTTAGATTTTGTTCAGCAATCCCAAAATAAATTTAGTGTGACAGTTTAAGTTCAAAAATAATCTTTAACATAGTAAAAAAAATTTAATTTAAATGATTTGTTTACTGCTGATTGATATTCATATCAATTCATGATTATAATATATACATGAGTTTTTCAGACATAGACCGTAAAATAGCAGTTATATTTGCTACTGACGTTTTTGGCTATAGCAAACACATGGAAAAAGATGAGGATGCTACTCTAGCTAGTCTTAATGACTGTAATAAGATCATAGAACCCCTGATAAAAAAACAAAAAGGCCGTATATTCAATACAGGAGGGGACTCAGTATTTGCTGAATTTCCAAGCGCAGTTGCTGCCGTTAATACAGCTGTAGAGTTCCAGAAACAGATTAAAGCCCATAATGATCAGGACACAACAGAAGTAAAGCTAGAATACCGTATAGGTATTAATATGGGTGATGTAGTAAAGCAGGGTGATTCTAACCTTATGGGAGATGGTGTTAATGTGGCGGCTAGGTTAGAAGCATTAGCTCAGCCTGGTGGTATAACTATATCCAAGAATGTATATGATCTAGTAGCAAACAAGACGAAATATGAGTTCAATGATTTAGGAATACAAAAAGTAAAGCAGAATCAATTCCATGCTTATGACTTGCTCTTAGATCCATCACAAAAGAGAAAGCTTAAGACTCAATCATCTAATACCAAGATAATAGCTTTGATAGGAGGTGCAATAGCTGCTGTCTTTGTAGGACTATTCTTCTCTGGAGTGTTGGAAACAGAAACTAAATTAGATAGCAGTAAGATAGTTATACTGCCATTTAAAAGTCTTAGCGAAACTAAAAAAGAAAAGCTGTTAGCTCTTGGTATATCACAAGATTTAGGAAGTAAGCTTACAAAGTCATCTAAGTCTCTAAATATATTAAATTTAAAACAATCACCAAAGGACCTTAAACAAGTTTCTAAGTCTACAAATGCCTCTTATTTAGTTGATGGTAACATCATGCAGATTGATAATATGCTGAGAGTTAAAGTTGATCTTATAGATGGTAAAAGTATATCAAATATTTGGTCAGAAACGTATGACAGAGACTTAACAGGCAAAAATATATTTAAATTACAAGATGAGATTATTAAACAAATTATAAATGAGTTGGTTGGGGCAGGGGCTGTATTATCTAAAGATATAAATCAAAAGATTGCAACTTCATCAACTGATGATATATCAATTTATGAATGTATAAATTTTGCCAGAGGAGCTGTGACTCCATCATTAAATCCAAAAGCAATTGAATGTTTAGAAAAATCAATAAGCAAAGATCCTAATTACGCTGATGCATGGATATGGTTGGCAGATCGAAAACGGGCACAATATTCTTCATTTTCAATGACTGACGAATTTAAATATATGCTAGAAGATGCATCTAAAGAGATTGATCAAGGTTTAATTTTAGACCCTGAGCATGCGTTTGGTTATTCTGCAAAATTACAGATCGAATTTTATAATAATAATTGGCAAGAAATGTTTAATGTTTCTGAAAAAGCTTATACACTAGCTGGAGATAGACCTCATTTACTTGGTAAGATTGGGTATAGTTTGGCTTATGGTGGAATTTGTGAAAAAGAGGATATATTCAAAAGTACAGAGAAATTCAAAACTGTAAAAAAGAATAGGTGTCAATTTCAAAGAGGATGTTGGAAAATTGGAAAAAAAGCCTATGAATTGGATACTGGAAATTATGCTACCTGGGATAACTATCTATTAGCTCAATGTTATCAAACAAGTGAAGAAAGAGAAAAAGTCATAGATGTTTTAGAGCCTTTGCAACACAAAAAATTTGTTTGGTGGAATCTTCATTTAGGTTTGGCATACGACTCATTAGAAAAATTTGATATAGCGAAAAGACATTTGGATTTTGTAAAAATTTTTTTAAAAGATAAACACTTATCAAAAATTAAATTTGCACTTAGAAAACAAAATCAGCATTTGAATACTTATCCATACATTACTGATATTTTAAAAAAATATGGTTTTGAAGATTAATATTTTATTATGGAAAGTGACAGGTCAAAATTAGCTATTTTTAACCCTGAAATAGTCTGTAATCATCTATCAATTTCTTGGTAACGAATCTAATGTAAAATTATTGTGACATGTCAAGTTTTATAAATCTTCATTTAAATAAACAAAAAGTGCTTAAAATTTAATAAATTATGTGCCGCTGATTGTGCTTTGCAAAATTTTGTGCTTAGATTTATTTTATGAGTTCTTCAGACATTGACCGTAAAATAGCTGTAATATTTGCCACCGATTTAGTTGGCTATAGTAAGCATATGGAAAAAGATGAGAATGCTACTTTACGAGGACTTCGTGAATGTAACGAGATTATTGAACCTCTTATAAAAAAACAAAAAGGCCGTATATTCAATACTGGAGGTGACTCCATTTTTGCTGAGTTTCCGAGTGCTGTTGCTGCTGTTGATACGGCTGTAGAGTTTCAGAAACAGATTAAAACCCGTAATAATGAAGACAAAACAGATGTTAAATTAGAATACCGTATAGGTATCAATATGGGTGATGTTGTTAAGGAGGGTGATAATTTATTAGGAGATGGTGTTAACATTGCTGCACGCTTGGAAGCTCTTGCTCAACCAGGTGGTATAACAATATCCAAGAATGTTTATGATCTTGTTGTTAATAAGACGAAATATGAATTCAATGATTTAGGCATACAAAAAGTAAAACAAAACCAGTTCCATGCCTATGATTTGCTGTTAGACACATCACAAAAGAGAAAGCTTAAGACACAATCATCGAAAACAAAGTTAATAACTACGATAGGAGGTGCCATAGCAGCTGTCTTCATAGGGTTGTTCTTTTCAGGCGTGTTAGACAAAAAACAAGAAATTAATGTTGAAAGCTTAAAAGATTCAATACCAGAAAATCCCTCAATTATTGTAATGCCATTTAAAAATATTTCAAATAATTCTGATTATAAATATTTGAGTAAATCAATCGTAGAAAATATAATTTCTGTTATTAATGGATCGCCACAATTAGTTGTTTTATCCAGTGAAACTAGTTTGAATGATGTTAACAAAAATTTGAATGTTCAAGAGATAGCAATAAAAAATAAAGTCAGGTATGTTCTGACTGGAAGTTATCAAGTTCTAGGAAAAAAAATAAGAATTACTTCGCAATTAGACGATGCTTTTACAAAAAATATTATTTGGTCTGGGAAATTTGATAATGAAATTGATAATATGTTTGAAATCCTTGATGATATTTCAGGTACAATATTTAAAGAAGCTCACATCAAAGTAAGTGGTTTACCAAGAAGTGAGCTTTCTTATTTTGTTTCAAATAAAGATTACATGACCTATTTAAAATGTCACGATTTATATGCACAGTTTTCTTCCAAAACAAATATGGAATCGTTCAAGTGCTTAAAAGAGATTTCAGATTATAAAACTAACCCATATGTTTCTATGTTAAAGGGTTGGTTACATTTTCAAAATATTTGGATAGGAACGTCCAAAGACTCTAAACTAGAAATGAAATTAGCAAGAAATATTGCAGAAAATAGTAAAAAAGTATTAACAAACGGTATGCCTTACATTCTTGCAGGATGGTTAGATTTCTTAAATAAGGATTTTATCAATACAGAAAAAAATGCAAAAAAAGCGCTTGAGGTTGATCCTTTTAATTCCACAATCATACCTGTTGCTGGATCATTATTGAGAAGATTAGGCCAATATGATGATGCTTTGCCTGTATTCACTAAAACATTAGAACTAAATTCAAACCCAGCACATTGGGTTTGGTTTGAATATGCAATTACATTAACAGCTTTGAAACAATATGAAAAAGCCAATGAAATTATTGAAAAAGCACTAACAAAAAAAGAAGCTGGAAATCAAAATACTATATTAATTTTGAACCAAGTTGCTATTGCTGTTTATAAAAACAAGATTGAAATAGCTAAAGAAAAATGTAAAAAAGCAAAATTAAGAACACCAAATTTTAATTTAGAAAAAAATCTTAAAATGATGAGTGACACGTTAGATAATGATTTTTATGATAATTTTATTGCTGCAATTAAATCTGCGTGCATCTAAGTTTAAATTATTATTTAAAAAACTTTAACATAATTTATTTGGGTGTAAAAGATCCAAATTTTTATTTTGTACAAATAAAAGTACCTAGTAAAAGCAATTTTTTTCTTTAAAATAAAACATATTTGTTTAATGAGTAAATTATAATGAAATCTATTTTATTCGGTTCTATTGGTGTTTTAGCAGAAAGTTCAGAAATCCAAAGAAAAGCATTTAATGAAGCTTTTAAGGAGTTTGGACTAATTGTTATCATGATTATCCAGCACATGCTGCATTTGGAGGTTATAAACAGTCCGGTATTGGCCGTGAAAATCATTTGATGATGTTAAATCATTATCAACAAACAAAAAATCTATTAGTTAGTTATAGTCCAAAAAAACTTGGCTTCTTTTAGATAAAATTAAGAGGGTACATATTTTATGTGCCCTCATATTTCATGAGGTAATTATAATGTTAGATCAAGTTGAGGCAACAGAAGCCGCTTTAAAACTAATTGAAGATATTAAAAAAGACTATGGAGATGTTATATTTCATCAATCTGGTGGTTGCTGTGATGGTTCTGCACAGATGTGTTTTCAAAAGGGTGATTTTTTAATAGCTGATCATGACGTTCAAATGGGTGAAATCGGTGGAGTGCCATTTTATATTGGTGGTCTGCAATTTGAAGCTTGGAAACATACAAGGTTGATAATTGATGTAGTTGAAGGACAAGGAGGAATGTTTTCTCTTGATAATGGTAGGGGTAAAAGGTTTATAACAAGATCTGAATTATGTTCAGTATAATTATTTAGAATAATAAATTAATAAACTAATATACGAACGTTCTATCTGCCTCTAAGGACAAATTAAGTAAGGTTTTTGGCAAAACTTTTCTAGAATTAGTATCCTTCAAATCTTGATCTGTTACTCCTCTAATTTCACAAGATATGGCTGATACATATATAGGTACATTATTTTTTTTTAGTATATCAAAGTGTTCCTTTAATTTTCCTGTACCCAATCCTACTAAATTATCTAAAACAGGCGTCCTCATCAGACTTACTGCATCAGCATTTAAAAAAACTATAACTTCATGACCTTCTTCAACAGCAGTTCTAGCTAACATAAATCCTAATGATGCTTTTGTTGGATTACCCGTTCCATTTGTGATATTGAATAAAATTTTTGCCATTTTTACGTCACCTAATTTGAAACAACTAAATATTTCTATAATCTTTAATAAAACAAAAGGCTTACTAGTTATAATTGCAAAAGTGATTAATTTTTAATCATGAATAATTCTAGTTTTCAAAATTATTAGTCTTAATCCTATTGATTCATAACAAATCCACCATTTGGTGAAACTGTTTGACCTGTAACAAATTTTGACTCATCAGAAGCAAGATAAACAGCAGCCCAAGCTACATCATCAGCAGTGCCAAATTTTTTCATTGGAGTTACAGATTTTACTAGTTTTTTAACATCGCCCAAACTACTAGTCATATCTGTATCAATATAACCAGGTGCAATTGCATTTACCCTTATATTCCTCGATGCTAATTCTCTAGCCGTTGCCCTTGTAAATCCAAGAATACCTGATTTAGCAGCAGAATAATGTGGTGATGAAGGACCACCTGTTGTCCCTAAAACAGATCCCATATTGATAATAGAAGCCTGCAGTTGATTATTCA
>CACHVW010000032.1 GCA_902583415.1 uncultured SAR116 cluster alpha proteobacterium
CCAGAATATAAAATTATATCCGTTGTATCGGCTAATGTGCCAGACGTCTGTAGAGTACCCACTCTAATATTTGTGTCACCTGTGTAACTACTTGCACCGGATAGTAGGAACCTTCCTAAACCTGATTTATTAATATTTCTGCTACCTGCTATAATTCCATTATAAGTTAATGTGGCGGTATCAGCCACTTCTACAGTAGAATTATTATTTAAATTTATCCCCCTATTGCCATTTAATGCAAATGTAGAATTAGCTAGTAAAGTTCCACCATTTAAGATTAAGTGGCCTGCTGTTGGTGAACCAGGGACAGTTCCAAGTCTATTGTCATTATCTATGCTTAAAGATCCAGAACTAACAGTAGTTGTACCTGAATAATCATTTGATGTTGTTAATAAAAATACACCATTACCAGATTTGGTTAAATCACCACTTCCTCCTATATTGCCAGCATAAGTAAAAGTGGTTGACGCGTCTGTAGAAATAATTCCATTATTTGCGCCTAAGTTAATTCCTCTGTTAGCGTCTAGAGAAAAATTTGCTTTAGTTTGAAGCCCGCCCCCATTCAAAATTAAATGTGAAGAGGATACTGTACCAGGAGCGGCACCTAAATTATTGTCTGCGCTAATGCTGATATAACCTTGTTCAATTGTTGTTGATCCAGTTATTGTATTAGCTCCTGACAAAGTTAGAGTGCCAGAGCCATTTTTTACAAAGGCACCGTCGCCAGATAAATTTCCAGAAAATGTTGAATTACTTCCGGCATTTGAGGTTAAAGTCATACCAGAAGGTACAGCAATAGTTCCTGCTCCAGATAATGATCCAACCGTGTCATTATTATCGAGTGTATAGGTTGAACCTGATGCTATAGAAACATTTGTATTATCTGACAAAGTTCCCTTTACTATAAGTTCACCTTCAGAAATTGTGGTTGTCCCAGTATGAGTGTTATTATTCAATAAAGTAAAAGATCCTGAACCATTTTTTGTAAATCCTCCAGAACCAGAGATAATTCCACTAAAACTTTGATTAGAACTATTATTTAATGTTAAAGTTTTTCCAGACGAAATTGATATATCACCGCTACCCGATAATCCGGCTAATTCTACATTACTATTTAGATCATAGGTTCCTCCATTTGATATCAAAGTATGATTTGATGGAACAGAATTTGTGTTACTAACCCTCAAAGTTCCAGCATCTACTTTAGTTGATCCAGTATAAGAGTTAGATCCACTTAAAATAACAGTTCCACTTCCAGTTTTATTTAAATTTCCTGATCCAGATATAGATCCTGAGTAAGTTGTGGTTGTGGTTCCAGTTCCAGTAAATTCAACATCACCTGAGCTACTTAAATTAATATTCGGACTTACAGTTGTACCTGTAGAAGTTGAAATACTACTTCCAGAGGCTAAATTTATTGTCCCAGATCCATAAACATTATTTGAAGCAGGTTTTAAAATCAGGCCTCCACTGCCAGATCTTGTTATATTTTGATTTATGTAAATATGTCTATTTGAGTCTAAAGTTAAATCATTAGAACTACTAGAAGTGATTGAAGCATCAACGGTTATATCGCCATTTTGAAATCCTCCACCAGCTGTGGTTACAGTTACATTGCTCGATGCAAGAGCGGATTCTAAAGTTCCAACATTTATAATCGCATCATCATTAGTAGCTGAAAAAGACCCTGAGATATTTGTGTCACTTCCCGAGCTTATTGTAATATTATATGGGTCAATTAACCACTGACCATCTACACCATCTTTAGATTTTGTTGAGATTGTTATGTCATCTATATCAAGAGTACGTCCTGAAGTTTCAATTCTGCCTCCATTCCCTTTGATTTTACCGCCTTCGGCTTTCAAGGTCCCTTTTACAGTTGTTTTTGAATTTGAATTATGGATATTAGACCAAACTACAATTTCACCACCATCCCCCATATCAAACGCTGATGCGTCAAGTATTGTACTCTCGGCAATTGTTGTCTTGGTTGATTGGAAAACATCTTTATTACTGTTCTGCCAGCTTCCACCAATCTCAATTAATCCCCCTGATTTCTTACCAACAGTTGAAATTTTTGAGTTTTCATCAATTTTGATATTTTCGGCTGTTACCCTAATAGAACCGCCTTTGTTTTGCTGAGAATTTGCTGCAATAACACCAGAGTTTAGTACCTTTCCATTGCTTGCAGAAAGGTATATTTTCCCACCTTTTTTAGTAATACCGTCAGCTCTTAAAGATCCAGAGTTTTTAATAACTGCATTTTTAACTTCTTTAACACCTTTAGCAGATAAAATTATCGTTCCATCGTCAACTTTAAGTGCTTGTTTATTATCAATTAACGCATTTAATACACCTCTTTCGATTGAGTATTGAATTAAACTATTTCCATTTAAACTTAGCTTAACTTTTTCACCGGAAATAAGGGCTACTGTTCCATTTGTAGTTTCAATTTCTCCTTTATTTTCAACCTGTGGAGCAATAATTGCAATAGTGCCTCCTTCAAGAGCTTTTATGTTTCCTTGATTGTTAATAACCCCAGAAAATCCATTTTTTTCAAAGACATACTTATCATCAATAAAATCCTTATCTTTTAAATTTAAAGTTGACGCGATGATAGATCCCACATCAACTCTAGCCCCATCTTTGAATAAAACTCCGTTAGGATTAATAAGAATTATTTTTCCATTAGACTTTAAACTTCCGTAGATATAAGATGGATCATTAGAATTAACTCTATTAAGGGCTGTCGAAGTCATATTTGGCTGTTTGAACTCAACTATATTTTCCTTTCCAATGTTAAATGATGACCAATTTGTGATTAATTTATCGCTATTTTGATTGATAATTAGCTTATTACCGTCTTTGTTAAAATTGGCAGATCCGCTAACAATATTAGGATTTTGAGGCAAATTAGTGTTTTTTTCTGCAAACACGGATACTGGTGCACACACTAATCCCCAAAATAAAACACCAGTAATTATTTTAGGAAATTTCCTCATTTTTTAAAATTTATATGAAAGTAACAACCATGCTCTAGAGTTGTCATCTCTGCCGTCACTATTCATCCCTGTGTTTGATTTTCCATCATTGCTTCCAAGTGTTTTGGAAAATACAAGACTTAAACTGAAATCCTGATTTGGACTAAAGTCAAAGGCCACACCCCAACCAGATAAAGAGTATTTGTTAGGTGTAGTAAGGGTAATGTTTGATGGATCTTTGTATTGTTGAATGCGCCCATAGTCATAAAAAAAGGTTGCTGAAACATCATTATTTAAAAATTCAGATAGATTTGTTTGTAATTCTGCTGTTAACTTATAACCTTGATCTCCTGATGCTTCCCCAGATGGGTAAGCCCTTACACCAGTAATACCCCCAAGTGATAATTGTTCAGAGCTGTCAAGATTTTTATTTGAAAATTGAGCTAAACCAGAGGTTTTAAAATTTAAATTTTTGTTTATCCATTGCGAATAATAAAAATTAATCAAATTTTTATCAAATGATCCATGTCTTTTAGGCCCTGAAGATGCTTGATCATTGTTGAAATCAACAGAAACCTTCGAAAGGTCTAAATCTCCAAGACTTTTATCAATTGAAAAAAGTGAAATATCACCATTTTTAAAAACATCTCTTTTTTCAAATGTTAATCCTACGTTGAAGTTTTCTATGACTTTATCATTAGTAACAGACCCTGCAGTTTCATTATAAATCTCTTTTCTTACAAAATCTGTCTTTAGAAAAACTGAATTATTTGTGGTATGCTTAATTGGGTAAGAAAAACTAATACCACTTGTTGAAGCGTCTCCTACAGACACAGGAGTAGTTTGAAGTTCTTTTCCAATTTCAAATTCCAATTCACTGTATGTGAGTTTACTTTTTAATCCAGAATGTAAAATTGGAAATTCGTAAGAAATCTTAGAAAAATCATAATTTGTAGATGTATTAACTATTTTTTGGAATGATAACTGATCTCCAAATTTAGATGGATTGTTAAAATCTACAGAGATATTTGTTCTTTGTTTACCTGTATAACGATTTCCATAATTATCTAATGATATTGATCCATTAACTAAATCATCTTCAACTAAATTAACTACAATTTTAGAGGTACCTTCTTCATCGCCAGCCACAATGGTTGAAGTAGCATTTAAACCAGGTAATTTATTTAAATTTAATAATGCACGTTCTAAATTTTGTGATTTAAGGCCCTCAACCAACGCATCATTCAAATAATCAGAAGCTATATCATCATAAAAACGAACATTATCTTTTTTAACGATGTATGGATTATTTTTATCTAATTTACCCTCATTAATCTCAATTCTAATAACTTGTTCAGATATTTCTTGTTCAGGTAAATATACTTGAGCTAAAAAATATCCATTTTCTAAATAAAGACTTTGAATTAAATTTGCTGCTTCTTTTAAATCTTCAAAAGTATTTTCTTTATTGGTATAGTTTTTTAGTAAATTATTGAGAAATTCGACACTAAATTTGTTTATATCACCTAAAAATTTAAATTGTTTTACAAAAATTCTATTTACGTTAGAGCTTTTTTTCTTTTTCTTTTCTTTTTTTTGTTTCTTTTTTGGTTTTAATAGAGGATCTTTATAATATTTATATATTTCTTCTTCTTGTTTTAATAAACTTCCTGCATCAGGAGCTGCAATACTTTTATTGTTTACTAAAATAAATAGAAAACATGACGTAAGTAGTAGTGGAGTATTAAATTGATATTTCATGTTTACCTCAAAATAAATTTAATATCTTTTTTAGATTGGGATTGAATACCAACTTATTCAAAATCGGATAATAAATTTAACATTAAATTTGAACATTTCTTGCTTTTTTTTTAATGATTCAAGATATTGATTCTTTAATAATTTCAAGAACAATATATTGATTTTTAGCTTGTCAAAAATTTGAAATAAGTTAGGTTTTTAAGATTCAAATTAGAATCAAAATAGAATCAAAAAAATAATATTCAGTCAAAAATTTGACTAATTAAATAAATTTATTAATTCAATACAGATCAACATTATTTAAGAAATAAATTAAATTTCATAATTGACTAATATTATTATAAGAAATTTCCTAATTAGGATAAATCCTAACATTTTATATTAAAAAATAGATAAAGTTTCTTGATGAATTTATGTAAAAAATATTAGTTTATTCAATGACTTAAAATCAGTTAGTCAATTCTAATATCTTGTTTTATTATCTTAATGAATTATATTTCCATCTGTTACACTTTGAAGATATTCAATATTTATATTCTCATTTAGCTGATTTACTTTAAAGCCATCATCTATTATGTCTAATACGGCGTAATCAGAATAGATTCTAGAAACAACACCTGCTCCCGTAAGTGGCAAAGTACAATTTTGCACTAGTTTAGGTTTACCTTCTTTGGTTAGATGCTGCGTCATTACAAAAACATTTTTGGCTCCAGCAACTAAATCCATAGCACCACCTACAGCTGGTATACCCTTACCAGTTGACCAATTTGCAAGATCTCCCTTAACTGAAATTTCCATTGCCCCCAACACGCAGTAATCAATATGCCCTCCTCTAATCATTGAAAAACTGTCTGCATGATGGCAAAAACTTCCTCCCGGAAGAATGGTAACTGGTTTTTTGCCAGCATTTATGAGGTCTAAATCAATTTCATTCTCATTTGGTGATGGTCCCATGCCTAATAAACCATTTTCAGAGTGATATATTATTTCTCTATCCTCCTTAATATACTGAGAGACTAACTCAGGCATTCCAATACCAAGGTTTACATAAGAGGAATGTGGCAAATCATCAGCTATTTTTGATGCAATTGTATTTCTATCCCAACCCTTAATTAAATCATTTGTATTTAAATTTGTCATGGATATGCAACTCCTTCATCTATAGCATTTGTTTCAATTATAGGATTCTCAACTTTAATAAGCTTTTGAACAAAAATACCCGGAGTTATAACATGTTCAGGGTTCATTTCGCTTGGTTCTATGATCTTTTTCACTTGAACCAATGATGTATTAGCTGCCATACACATTACAGGATTAAAGTTTCGAGCAGTTTTGTTATATGTAAGATTTCCATATCTATCTGCTGTTTCCGCTTTTACTAAAGCAAAATCTGCTTTTAAAGCTTCTTCAAGAATGTATTTTTTTCCATTAAATATTTTTTCTTCTTTACCTTCAGCTAAAGGAGTACCAACACCTGTTGCTGTATAAAATCCTGGTATACCCGAACCAGCTGCTCTAATTCTCTCCGCTAACGTCCCTTGTGGAACAACTTCTAATTCAATTTCACCTTTATTATACAATTCAGGAAATGTAATACCTTTAGCAGATCTTGCAAAAGAACATATCACTTTTTTAACTTGCCTTTGACCTATTAATGCACCAAGTCCCACTCTTCCATTTCCTGAGTTATTAGCAATTATTGTTAAATCTTTAGCGCCGTTATCAATTAAGCCATGTAATAATTCAATTGGACTACCTGCCTCACCAAATCCGCCAACCATGATTGTTGCGCCATCAAAAACATCAGACAAAATTTCGGTCATGTCCTTTTTTATTTTGTTGATTTGCATTCCAACCTTTCATATTGTTGTATTTCTTTGTTGAATGTTATAACAAATATATACACTAAAATTGTATCAAACTGAATGGTAATTAAAAATGAATTTTGAATATTCTGAAAAAGAAGAAAAATTTAGATCCGAAGTAAGAGAGTGGCTCAAAGAAACACTTCCAGAATACTTGTCTGAAAAAGTTAAAAAATACCAAAGACTAACCAAAGAAGACTATGAATTATTTATGAATAATTTAAGCAAAAAAGGCTGGTTAGCATGGCATTGGCCTGAAGAATATGGAGGAACTGGTTGGAATGCTATTGAAAAACATATATTTGAAGAAGAAATTGTAAAAGCATCAGCACCTAGGATTGTGCCATTTGGTGTAAATATGTTAGGCCCTGTTTTGATTGAATTTGGATCAGACGAACAAAAAAGTTATTATCTTCCAAGAATTTTAAATAATGAAGATTGGTGGGCTCAAGGATATTCAGAACCTGGTGCAGGCTCTGATCTTGCTAGCCTAAAAACGACAGCTATAGACAAAGGCGATCATTATTTAGTTAATGGACAAAAAACTTGGACAACCCTAGGGCATCACGCTGACAAAATTTTTTGCCTAGTTAAAACTGATCTTAACGTAAAACCACAATTAGGAATTTCATTTCTTCTTATTGATATGGACTCTCCAGGTGTAGAAGTAAAGCCAATAATAACACTCGATGGTGAGCATGAAGTTAATGAAGTTTGGTTTAGTGATGTAAAAGTACCTAAAAAAAATCTAGTTGGGAAAGAGAACGAAGGCTGGACCTACGCAAAGTATTTACTTACTTTTGAGAGAACCGGAATAGCAGGTGTTCCAAATTCTAAATCTGCTTTAAATCACTTAAAAATGGTTTCAAGAAAATCAAGAAAAAATGGAAAGCCATTAATTGAAGACCCGATATTTTCTTCAGAAGTTGCTGAATTAGAAATAGACCTATTAGCTATGGAAATTTTTAACCTTAGAACAGTCAGCGCAGCAGCTGAAGGCAAAGCTCCAGGTATGGAAAGTTCTTTACTTAAAATTAAAGGAACACTTGTAAGACAGAAAACAACCGAATTACTTAGAAAGGCTCTTGGACCTCAAGCTTTACCATATTTACCTGAACAATTTGACGAAGGTTGGAATGAAATGCCAATAGGTCCAGAATATGCCGGCCCAATTGCAAAGCAGTATTTTAATATGCGAAAAATTTCTATTTATGGCGGATCTAATGAGATCCAAAAGAATATAGTCGCAAAAGCATCTTTTGGTTTATAGGAAATAAAAATGGACTTCTCATTATCTGAAGAAAGAAAAATGCTTCAGGAAACAGTGGCTCGCTTTTTTGAAAATAATTACAAAGATATAAATAAAAGAAGCGAATACCTAGACATGAATGATGGTTTTTCAAGAGACTTTTGGAAAGAGAGTTCAAATTTAGGTGTTATAAGTGGTTTAGTTTCTCCAACCTTTGGAGGCCTAGGTGGCTCGGGCGAGGATATTAGCATAATATTTGAATTAATCGGAAAATCTTTATGCATAGAGCCATTTTTATCTTCTGGAGTATTATCAAGCACAGTTTTGTCTTCTATAGAAATTCCTAAAACTGAATTAATAAATCAAATTATTGATGGAGAATTATTAATATCATTTGCTCATATGGAAATGAATAATAGATATGAAGACCATTTTGTAGAGACCAAAGCCTTTTTGGATAATGACAATTGGAAACTTAATGGTAGCAAATCATTTGTAATCAATGGTGACTCTGCAGATAAAGTAATTGTTTCTGCAAGAATTGATGGAGAAATTAATCATAAAAATGGCATTGGTTTATTTTTAGTTGATAATAATCAAATTAAAAATAGATCTTATAATACAATTGATGGTTATAGAGCAGCTGAGCTCAACTTTGAAAATATTAAAGCTGAATTATTATGTAAAAATGATCTGGCTCTTGAGTGCATTATTAAAACAAATTCAGCAGGCGCACTTGCTCTTTCTGCAGAAGCTATTGGTATAATGCAAGTATGCTTTGATTTAACACTCGACTATTTAAAAACTAGAAAACAATTTGGTAAATCTATTGGGGCTTTTCAAAGCATTCAACACAGGATGGTAGATATGATGCTAGAAATTGAGCAAGTAAGATCTGCTGTAATGCTTGCTTCTTCTACATTTGAAAACAATTCATCGATACGAGACAAGAATGTATCTGCTGCAAAAAATTTAGTTGGAAGAGTTGGTAAACTAATAGCTGAGGAGTCAATACAACTCCATGGAGGCATTGCTATGACATGGGAATACTCTGTTGCACATTATGCCAAAAGACTAATTATGATTGATCATTTAATGGGTGATGCCGATTATCACAGAGATAGATTTAAGATATTAAGTTCAATTTAGCAATCTATCAATAATTTGGAAGCTGTTACCCTAAAATCTTCTGGAACAACTAGTGATTTCCTTTTTTTTAAGTCAAATAAAACTGCAACAATCTCGATATCCATTATAACGTCACCAGTACCGTCATCTACCATATGATGAATAAATTTTAATGATTTATTTCCTAACTTTGTAAAGTTAGTATGCATCGTAACAGCCATTCCAAGTGGTGCATCTTTAAAATATCTTACTGAATAATCTAATGCAGCAGACCCAATATCGTGTTCATTTCTCCAATTAAAGTCTGCTCCACAAAATGTGAATAAGTGAGTGGCCGCATCAGAAACACAACCTATTTTAAATTGACTTGATGCAACTCCCTTATGATCTAAATCCCAAGTATTCACAGCACTTTTACAACTGATAAATGCATCTCTGGAGTAATTTTGCGGTGGTCTATTATCAGTTAACGGCCTTAAATTTGAAAATTCTAATTCATTTAAAAATGTAGAACAATTTGAAGAAAATAAGTCTAAAATTATTTTTTTTATATTTTCATTTAATTTGAATGAAATAGATGTTTCAAAATAAGCTGATACGTTTTCATGATCTATACTATAAACTTTGCTAAATAATAAAAGTTCATTATTTTCAATTGATTTAACTTTAAAAACTATCTCTAATACAGAGTTTGGGTGAACTTCGCGACTAAAAATACATCTTTCATTTAAAATTTTATAATCAATCTTATCTGTGGAGAAGCTATTAATTTTATTAAAAAGACACTTAATTGCATCTGCATGTTTTCCAAAATAATATTGGACATTCATATGAGACATTTGATCACAATCTTCTTTTCTAACCAAATCTCTAAAAGCAGAATAAATACCATTTGAATTATTTAGATTAATCTTCAATGATTTATCAATATTTTTACTATTAAAAATTAGAGATTGCCTTGATATTATTTGATCTTTTTTATTGCTATCTTTATTTAATAGAAACAATCTGTGAGTAGCTTTGATTTTATCTTCAGTTTCTAAATTAAGATCAGTCCTAACATATACTGTCATATCCTGTAATATTGATATATCAAAATATTCAGATTTTAAATAATCTTCACTTTCTATTGTTAAATTTTTCAAAATCGCTTTAGTAAAACGAGTGGCATCCTCAAAAAATTTAGTAGAACTAGACTTTTTTAAAAGGTCTAATGTATTTATATCTCTGGATTTGATTAAACCTCTAAAGGACTCTATGTCTGAAATATTCATAATATTATTGAAATTAGGAAATTTCTTAACAAGAAGTTTCCTAATTTTTATCCCTCATTTCTAATTTAGCAACACTCATATTATGAACCTCATCAGGACCGTCAGCTAGTCTAAGAGCCCTTGCATAACCATAAGCATAAGATAAAGGAAAATCAGAGGTTACGCCACCACCTCCATGAACTTGAATAGCCCTATCAATTACTCTAGTAGCCATATTGGGCGCTACAACTTTTATCATAGAGATTTCCTTCCTTGCGATCTTGTTTCCTACTGTATCCATCATGTGAGCGGTTTTAAGAACCAACAATCTTGCCTGTTCAATTTCAGCCCTACTATCAGCTATTGCATTCATTACAACACCTTGTTGTGCAAGTGGTTTTCCAAAGGCAACTCTTGATTTTGCACGAGATATCATCAACTCTATGGCTCTTTCAGCTTGACCGATCAATCGCATACAATGATGTATCCTTCCAGGGCCTAATCGTCCTTGAGCAATCTCAAATCCTCTACCTTCTCCCAATAAAATATTAGAAATAGGAACTTTGACATCCTTAAACTCAACCTCTGCATGACCATGAGGAGCATGATCATAACCAAAAACAGGCAAATGCCTTAGTACTTTTACACCAGGAGCGTCAAAAGGTACTAAAATCATGGATTGTTGTTTATATTTGTCAGCATATGGATCTGTTTTACCCATAAAAATCATTATTTTGCACCTAGGATCCATTGCACCTGAAGTCCACCATTTTTTTGCATTTATAATGTAATGATCACCTTCTCTAACAATACTTCCTTGAATGTTAGAAGCATCTGATGACGCCACATCTGGTTCAGTCATTGCAAAAGAAGAGCGTATTTCACCATTAAGTAAGGGTGTCAACCATTCTTTTTTTTGTGCCTCAGTTCCATATCTAACCAAAACCTCCATATTACCAGTATCTGGCGCAGAACAATTAAATACTTCGGCTCCAATTGGAGAACGTCCCATAATTTCACATAAAGGAGCATATTCAGTATTTGTTAAACCAAAACCTAAGTCACTTTCTGGTAAAAATAAATTCCATAATCCTTGAGATTTAGCTTTAGACTTTAAATCTTCCATTATTTGAGGAATACACCATCTACCTCCTTCTTCAACTTGCTTTTTATAAATATCTTCACTTTCGTATACGTGTTCATTCATAAAATTTGTAATTTTTTCTTGTAAATCCTTTACTTTTTTTGAATTTTCAAAGTTCATATTTTCCTCTAGGTTTAATTAAAATACATTATTTGCTCTATTAATAAGAGCATCAATTCTTTTTCCAAAATTGGAAAATCTCTCGTCCTGTGTCTGTCCCTTTTGATACCTATAAAAAATTTGCTGTAATATTACAGCAAGCTTAAATGCTCCAAAAGCATAATACCAGTTAATATTTTCAACATTAAAACCAGTATTTTTAGAATAATAATCTACTATCTCTTTCCTTGTGGGATATAAGATTTTATCTACAGGCATTGAAGTTATTAATTTACAGTCTTCATTATCTGTTTCATCTATCCAATAATTTAACATATGGCCTAAATCCATTAATGGATCACCCCTAGTACACATATCCCAGTCAAATACTGCAATTGGAACAAATGGGTCTGCATTACTCCACATAATATTGTCTAACTTAAAATCATTATGTAAAATTGTAACAGTTTGAGGTTGTGGCAAGGTTGATCTTAAGATGCTTATTACTTTCTCAAATTTTGATTTTAAGTCTGCATCATCGGTAGATTTTTTCCACCTTTCTTCCCAGCCATTTAGTTGCCTTAAAACAAAACCCTCTGGTTTTCCTAATTCACCTAAACCAACTTCATCTGGGTTAATTTTATGTAAATCTGAGAGAACATCGATGATTTTAAAACTTATTTTTCTCAAATTCTCTTTTAATGGAAAAATATAAGGCTCAAATCGTTTTCTTATAACAAACCCATTTCTTCTTTCAATAATATGAAATTTAGAACCGATAATTGTTTCGTCATCACAAAAGTGTAAACTTTTCGGAGCTAGAGGAAATAAGGTATTTAAACTTGATTGAACCCTGTGCTCTCTATACATGTCATGAGAAGATGGAGCAACTGGTCCAAGCGGCGGTCTTCTTAAAACGTATTCTCTTTCGTCTAATTTAAGTAAATAAGTTAAGTTAGCATGCCCTCCAGAAAACTGAAGAGACGTTAAATTATTAAATTCTAATTTTAAAATATTTTTAAGATATTGACGAAGGCTTTCTAAGTCTAATTGTTCATCTTTTTTAACATCTATAAGCTCTTGTTCTATATGGGCCATAATAATTTACGATATATTTCCAAATCATTTAAAATATAAAAATGCTATGATAATTTTATAACTTTTTATAATGTTAAATAAAAGGATTACTAGTAAATATTATAAACAAATTTTAATACTTTTAAGGGATAACATGAAAGACTTATTTAATGTTGAGGGTAAAGTAGCTCTTGTTACCGGAGGGTCAAGGGGTATTGGCGCTATGATAGCTGAGGGGTTTGTAAAGAATGGTGTAAAAACTTACATCACTTCAAGAAAATCAGAACAATGTAATAACAAAGCAGATGAACTATCTAAATTTGGGGAATGTATTTCTATACCTGCTGATTTAACTGATATTAATGAAATGGACAAGTTAGTTAATAATATCAAAGAAAATGAAAAACAATTTAATATCTTAATTAATAATGCAGGAGCAGCATGGGGTGCATCCTTTGACGAATTTCCTGAAAATGGCTGGGACAAAGTTATGGATACTAATGTAAAATCAGTGTTTTTTTTAACTCAAAAGTTAGCAAAAATATTAGAAAAATCTGGGAATAATTCTGATCCTTCCAGAGTAATAAATGTTGGCTCCATAGATGGAATAGGTATTCCAAGAGCAGAGACGTATTCCTACCCTGCTTCAAAAGCTGCAATACATCAACTTACTCGCGTTCTTGCTAATAGGTTAGCTCATAGAAATATCAATATTAATGCCATAGCCCCAGGGCCCTTTCAAAGTAATATGATGGCTCATACTCTTGAAGAATACGGTGAACAAATCAAATCATCTGTTCCAAGAGGTCGAATTGGTGTTCCAGAAGATATGGCAGGAACTGCTATATTCCTTTGCTCAAAAGCAAGTTCTTACATTACCGGATCAATAATTCCAGTAGATGGCGGCTCTTTAATTGCAAGAAGACATATGGAATAATCTAAATTAATGCACACCAGACGAATATTGACTTATAAATATAATTGTAGGGTAGTTTAAAGATTAAAAGATTTATTAAAAAGGCAGATTATTTCTGCCTTTTTAAAATTTATTTTTTATGAAAACATATCTGTAGTTATACCTTCATACCAACCTATAGATTCTTCGTAAGTTGCTTTTCTAAGGCCACTGTCTTCACCTTTTTTAGAGATAAAGCCACTAGTTTTATCTATTTTTTCAGCTGTTGCTTTATAGCTTGCACCAACTTTTATACCGTCGTTTGTTGCAACTAAAGACCAACATGTATTTGCAAAACGAGGAGTAAACACTTTACTACCTGTTAGGCTTCCTCTTATGTGGTTCGCAGCAACTTTAGCTTGACTGTTAGCAGAAAAACCAGATTTAGGCATTGATTTAGCAATTGATGCATCTCCAAGAACATAAATATTCTCATCAGCTTGTGCTTGCATAGATCCAGGAACGATTGGGCACCAATCACCTTTGTTCACACCAGCATTCATTGCTATACGTCCAGCTCTTTGAGCAGGAACAACACTTGCAGCATCGGCTTTGAAAGTATCTAAATCAGTTTCAAATTCCATAGTGGCAGCATTAATATTTTTAATGCCTCCGTGAGTTTCTGCACTTATCCATTCAATCATTCCAGGATAATGTTTTTGCCAACCTTCCATAAATAAGCCTTGTTTAGAAAACTTATTTTTAGGATCTAAAACTACTATTTTAGCAGTAGGATTAGATTTTTTAAATTGATGAGCAATCATTGAAACTCTCTCATAAGGTCCAGGTGGGCAACGATATGGGTTTGGTGGAGGCACCATAACAAATGTCCCACCTTTCTTCATTCCTTTAACCTGATTCTTTAACAATTGAACTTGTGTGCCAGATTTCCATGCGTGTGGCATTTTAGACTGTGCTTCTGCGGAGTAACCATTTACACTTTCAAACTTAAGATCAATTCCAGGCGAAATTACAAGTTTGTCATATGATATACTTTCTCCGGAACCTAAGTTTACTTTTTTAGCAGCATTGTTAACTGATAAAGCCCATTCATGAACCATATTTACTCCATGATTTACTGCTAATCCATAATAATTATGACCAATAGAGCCATAAGCTCTAAAATCACCTAGGTAAAGGTTAGAAAAGAAACATGTATAGTATCTCTTTGAGGCCTCAACTAAGGTGACGTCTATTGCGCCTTTTGAGTCCTTTGCTATATACTTAGCTGCAGTAGCTCCACCAGCTCCACCACCAATTACAACAACCCTTGGCAATGCGCCAAATGCAAGGGATGGGACTGATAAAGATGCAGCAGCTATTGTAGCTCCCTTTACAAAAGACCGTCTGCTATATTTAGACATTTTACTCCTCCTTTTAAATAAGCATACCCCCCTAAGGTATTATCATATAGCTTATCAATTAAATATATTATGTAAATAGAAAAACTTAATTTATTTTAGTGTGTTAAAATATAAGGCCAAAGAAGCGATTTGTTCATTATCCAGTCTACCAGCAATCATTTGCATAACTGGATTTTCCATCTCTTTGTTTTTATATGCTAGCATAACAGTTACAAAGACATCTTTATCATATCCATTAATTGATGGAATACCTTTATTAGAGTTTGCTTTATGACAGGTAACACATTCTCCTGACAAATGCTGTCCGTATTCTTTATCACCAAGAGCTAAAATTTTTTCATCAGAATATGAAACTTCTGCTAAAAATATTAATGTAAATAAATATGATAAAAATTTCATATTATAATTAAACATTAAAATAAAATGTTATGTCAATTCTTTATTATTTTAAAAGTACCTTTAAAACTTTACATACCTAATATTTTTACATTATTTTGTTTTTTTGGTCCTATTGATTCTTCTTTGGTAATGTAATTTTCGAGTAGGTTAAAAATTTTAGGCCCCTTTACATTTGGATTTACGGATCCCCAACCACCTACAATATAATTTTTATTAGGTTCAAGTGGATCTGCGGTAGAAATTAATTCAAGATCATTAATTCTATTTCCCATTTTGTTTTTTGGACTGCATGTATATCTTAAACCTCCAACTCTAACCATATCACCTCCTTGTTGAAAAAAAGGATCAGGATTGAAAATATTATCACAAACATCTTCAAGTATATCTTTGATTATTTTTCCAGACATTTCCATTTTATAAACCTCGGGGTAATTCATTGAAGTTTGTGAATAAATATCGTCAATAGTAATATCTTGACCCGGTAATAAAGTAGTACCCCACCTAAATCCCGGACTTAATGATATTTGAGTATCTCGTTCAGAGATAATAGCATCACAAATTACATCATCCCAAGAACCATTAAAATTACCTCTCCTATATAAAAGAGTATTAGCTTTTCCTAATACTCTGTTACATTCTTTTTCGTAAGGATCCCTTAATTTGTTTATAAGTTCTTTCATTTCAGGATCTGGCTTTATAACATCCGAAAATATTGGAATTAATTTAGAAGAATAATCAACAACTTTACCTTTTTTTATATCTAAATCTATCCTGCCAATATATTTACCATGTGAACCAGAGGATAAAAGTAAAGTATTGTTGATATTAATAGCTTCAGGGATTGCATCATGGGTATGACCAGTTAATACAACATCTAAATTTTCTAAACTTGATGCAAGTTTTTGATCAACGTCAAAACCATTATGTGATAACAATACAATAACTTCAGCGCCTTGTTTCTTAGCTTTATTTATATTTTTTTGAATTACTTCTGGCCTTATTCCA
>CACHVW010000033.1 GCA_902583415.1 uncultured SAR116 cluster alpha proteobacterium
ATTTTTATACAAAGTCAGCATGCTAATCCAATTATAACGTTCATCACTAGTTATTATATTAGCCCTTGCATAAACATAATATCTCCATGATCCATAAAGCTCTTCGGAGGCTTGGAACTCAACTTTATTTGCTCTTCTATGAATATTTAACCATCCTTCATTTTCACATTCATCCACAATTAAGGATATGGCTTGTCTAGTACTTCTAAGCTCTTTGGTAACACATGAAATTGTATAAAATTGGTTTACGGTATACGCATAGTTACAAATTCTAGCAAAAAAGTTTCTTTAAGGTTTTGAATTAAAATATCTTTGCATTCTTGTATTCGTTCTATCAACTCTAGCCGGATAGATTTTTATTTTTCATATTTATTTTCAACATTAGTTTTAATTTTATTAGAATGGTTATTATAATAAATAAATAATCATTAAATAAATAATTAAAAAATGGCAGAACAACAAAATATAAATGATGATGTAAAAATATTAAAATTAGAAATTTTAAGTAAAAATCTTAAACAAAACTGGAACCTCGATACTGATTTATGGAATGAAGAATTTCCACATGATTATAGGTTTGAAGATACATATTTACAGTTAAGTTTTGTTTTAAGAGATTTTAATATGAACGAATTAAAGCATTTAATTTCCATTACAAATTTGTTTGATATTAAAAATTACAGTCATGAAATTGCTACTTTAATTAACAATTATATCAAAAGCTGTGCAGATTACATTAATCATGAATTAGATGGAAACACAGAAGAATATTTTAAGAAATTTAATAAAAATAATAATTGTTTTTCTTATGAAAAAAAAATTAAAGATGAACTTAAAAAATACAACATTCAATATACAGTATTTTTTTATGGCACATTAAGATCATCAGAAGTAAGAACAGCAGTCCTTGGCAAAGATATAATGGAAAATATGATGAATACTGCTACTTTACAAAAATATAAAGTATTTAAAGTTAAAGACACTCATTATCCTTTGATAAAATATACTAATAACAAAAAAGACATCGTTGAGGGAATAATAGCAAAAAATTTAACGTACGATGAGTTAATGAAATTAGATAGATTTGAAGGTGAAAATTATTTTAGACAATTTATTAAAGTTAATACACAGACTTATATTTTAGATGCTCAAATCTATTTACCTAAAGCCAATCTTATTTCGTCAGAGCCATGGAATTACGATGATTGGTATAAAAATGACATGAAAAAATTTTTTGAAAATGAATTTGATTTAAATGGTGTTAAATGAGTTAATTTGAAATTTAGTTACTTTTCAATTTTTGTATTTGATCCCAAGCAGCATTTATCACTCTCATTTTATTTTTACTCTCATTTATGACTTCAATAGGTACACCTTTGCTAATCAAAAGATCTGGATGGTGTTCTTTAGAAAGCTTTATATATTTTTTTCTAATTGATTTTAAATCATCAGTTGGTTGACTTTCTAAAACTATATAAGGATTTAGTTTGTCTGACGATTTTCTAGATTCTTTAATACTTTCGTATTGATTTTTACTAAGGCCAAAAATAAAAGCAATGTTAGCTATCATAGATTCTTCTTCATTACTTACATGTCCGTCAGCCTCTGCAATGTAAAAAAGAATATTTATGACTTCTTCTAAAACATTCTGATTACCTTTAAAAATTTCAGAAATTTGTTTTGCATAAGGTTCATACCCAGTACTTTCATCTTTAGCCTTGTTAAAAATCTTGGCTACCTGATCAATTTCACTATCTGGTATTTGAAGTTTCTCTTTTACTGCAATTAATTCTTCTTTACTAACTCTTCCATCAGCTTTGCTTAGTTTTGCAGAGAGAATTATTAACGATAAAGCAAAAATTTGTTGTGCATTTTGTTGGCTTCCAAAAGTATTTGATGAGCTAATATTGGAAATTTTTCCTCCTAAAAATGATCCAAGTAAAGCTCCAAAGGGACCACCTAAAGAAAAACCAATAACACCACCTAATAAACTTCCCCAAATTGACATGATTTAATTCTCAAAGTTATAACGGATTTATATTTTACATATAATTACTAAAAATAAATAATAAAGCATTTAACCTATTATTTGAATTGGAATAGTTATGAAATTAAGAAAAAAAGATCCTTGGAAATCTGCCAGTGAATACTCCAAAGATTTATCTGGTTTAAGTATAAATTTATTAGTTATGGACATTAAACATTCAATAAATTTTTTACAAAAAATTATTAATGCTAAAATTATATATCAAGATCCTGATTTTGCAGCAATATAAGGATTTGGAAGTAGATGGTGTATCCATTCATACCATACTTATGATAATCACCCATATATAAATATTATAAAAAGTTCTAAACCAAAAGGGTTAGGAATAGAATTAAGAGTTATAGGTTGTGATCCTGATAGAGCAGAAGAAAGGGCAAGAAAAGAAAAATATATTATTTTATCTAATTCAATAAATAAACCTCACGGTATGAGAGAATGTTACATACTTGATAATAATGAATTTTGTTGGGTGCCATCCATTTTGATTTAAATTTCTATAAAATCACCAACCATTGGTTCTTGACCAACTGTCGACAATTGTTCCGCTTTCTAAAATATTATAATTACTGTAAGCTGCGCAAGTTAAACACGCATGATTTGGTAATATGCGTACTAAACTTCCTATAGGTAATTTATCAAACCAGCTTGTGTTATCTATATTGATTGATCCATGCTCTTGATGAACTTCAGAAATATTGAGTCCTTCATAGGCTAGTGCTGTGTTAGGATCACAAACTAATCCGTACCCAGCTTCAGGCATAAAATTATTTGCACTAATATCTTTTGATAAGGCTAATGCACCAGCATCAATTAATATTTTTCCTTTTTGTTGATTATGACTAATTACACTTGATAAAACGGTTAAAGCTATTTCATCTATTTCACAAATACCCCTTGAAGCCTGAGCTAAATCCCAAAACATATAAATCCCTGCTCTTACTTCAGTGATACCTTTTAAATGTTCAGCATAAAACATTGTAGGAGTTGATCCTATACTTATGATAGGAGGATTATTTTTGGTATTTACAAAATTCTTTAATGAAGCAATAGCTTGTTCACGTTCAATGTTACTAATTGATATAATTTCTTTTTTATTGTTGGTTGAATAACTATGACCAGCATGGGCTAAAACTCCCAACAACTTTGTATAATGATTTATGTTAAAAACTTTAGATATTTCTCTAATTTTTTCATCTTGATAAGCTAAACCGCTTCTTCCTTCACCGCAGTCAATTTCAATCAGAATTTCAAAGTTTGCACTATGTAATTTACTATAATTAACAATTTCTTTAGCAACAATAATTGAATCTATAACCATACGTATCACGCAGTTATACTTTAACTGAATATAATTTAATCTTTTAAGTTTTGCAGGAATTATGCAAACAGCATAAGTAATATCTTTGAAACCCGAACTTGCAAAATACTCAGCTTCTTCAAGGGTTGAAACAGTAATAGGACCGACATCTTTTCCAAGAGCAATTTTAGCAACTTCAATACTTTTAGGAGTTTTAACGTGTGGTCTTAATATTGTGTTAAATTCTTCACATTTTTTTCTAGCTTTACTACAATTTTTTTCTAAAAGGTTTTTATCTAAAATCAAACAAGGAGTATTAAGTTCATTTAAATTGTTTATTTTCATATTTAATCTCATTTTATTTAAAATATTTGATTTTTCTATTTAATTACATTTATAAATTTTTCCCACCAGCTCTCAGTATCAATTAAATTTTTCATATCTATTACCTGACCAATTATAGGAGTAATTAGAGATATACTTTTTTCTTCTGCTCTTTTTTTAATTTCAACTGGAGGATCAAACCAGTTATGCATTGCTAAAGTAAACATCCCCCAATGAATAGGTATAAGATTTTCACCTTTTAAATCAATGAAGCCCTTGATAACTTCTTCAGGCATGTTATGCACTTCTCTCCAGCGAGTATTATATTGCCCACTATCCATGAATACGACCTCCATAGGACCATATTTATCTCCAATTTCCTTATAGTGTTTTGCATAACCTGAATCACCACTAAAATAAAAACTTCTCTTTCCTGATTTAACAACCCATGATGCCCACAATGATTTTTGTGTTTCTATAAAAGCTTTTCTTCCAGAAAAATGTTGCGCAGGAGTACAAATAAATTTAATGCCTTTAATTATTTTAGTATCCCACCAATCCATCTCTGTTATTCTTGAATTTTCAACACCCCATTTTTTCAAATGAGATCCTACTCCTAATGGTACAACGAATGAAATATCTTTGTTGTTGTTAAAAAACTTTATTGTTTTCATGTCTAAATGATCATAATGATCATGCGAAATAAGTATAAAATCAACTTTTGGTAATTCCTTTAATTTAAATACAGGTGGTTGATATCTTTTAATAAGCCAACTAAATGGTGACGCGGATGATGAAAATATAGGGTCAATTAAAATAATCTTATTATTTATAGACATCAAAATACTAGAATGACCTAACCAAGCAAATTTAATATTATTACTACTTTTTACAAAATTTTCATTTAATGAAGTTTTATCTTCTGGTAACAGTGTTTCTGGTTCTGTCTTGTTGGAATTAAAGAAAAAATTATTAGCCATATTTTTTCTAGGATTTGCCCAAAATCCACTATTTTTTTTCACATTTTCCATAACGTCAGAGTTTTGATTTACAAATTTATCTTCTGGAATATTATAATTAGATGATTTTTTCATTCTTAAGTAATCATCATCTTTAGGTATTGATCCAAATTGATCACAACTAGAAAATTGTAGAATCATGATTATTACACATAAACTAAATTTGAGTTTATTTTTTAAAGTACTTGATTTTGTCAATGTTTTACCAGTTCACTATTTATTGCTTAATCTATTAACACCATCCCATAAATCAGGATCCCAACCTTCTTTTATGATTTTTTTACATCTATTAATAAATATTTCTGTTACCTTATCATCAGGATTAATCTTATTTATTCTTGAAAATAATTTTAGTGAATTTTTAAAATTATGTTCAAAATAGCCTTTCATGGCTTTTTTAAAATCATTTAAAGTGTCAATTTTTAATTGTTTTAATTTGTCAAGATCTGCATCAAAAACTTCAAAAATTTTTATAGCTTTATTTTTCCCTTTTACGGCTACAAGATCTATAAATCTAATGGCGAATAAATCTTTATTAATATTTTTATAAGTTTCTTCTGAAATAATAATGCCAGCTTTATAATTTTTTGTTAACCCTTCTAGTCGTGAGGCTAAATTGACAGCATCACTGATTACTGATCCTTCCATTCTATTTGTTTCACCTAGTGTACCTAACATCATGTCTCCGGTATTAATCCCTATTCCAATATTAATTTTATAAGTTTTATTTTTAAAAGAACTAGCATTATATTGAATTAAATATTTTTGCATTTCTATTGCTGCTTTTACAGCGTCATTTGCAGAATTTTTAAAAAGAGCCATAACACCATCGCCCATAAATTTATCAATGTATCCTTTATTTTCTCTAATAATTGGGCTCATTTGATTTAAATAGGAATTTAAAAAAGAAAAATTTTCCCTAGGAGTCATTTTCTCAGATATGGATGTAAAGGATCTTATATCTGAGAATAATATACTCATTTTTACGTTTACTTGATCACCTAATGAGACGTCTAAAATACTATTTTTCCCAAGATTTTTGAGTAATTCAGATGGAACAAATCTTTGGTAAGCTTCAGTTAATTTTACTTGTTGTTGAAGTGCTAATAATTTCATATCATTTAACTGTTGAGCGACAGCAAAACCAAAAGTGATAAACATCCCTAGAAATAAAATTCCAACAGCAGAATTTATTATTAACCAAGTGATCCAACTAAAATCATAAAACAAATAAGCTATACCCGAAATTGGTGCCGACAAGAAAGGAAGTGCAAAGGATATACATAAATATTTTGCATACTTACTCCCTTTTTTCCACAGATGAAATGACACAACAGCTGAAGTTAGTAATAATATGATAAAAGGTATAAATAAATATTTTGGCTTGACTAGACCCGGCCCATCCATGTCAGGCGGATAAAGATTTAAATCAAGATAAGGGACGCTTGGCCAAAATAAAGACGAATAAAGATTTAAAACAAACATTAAAATATAGAAAATTATAACTGATAGAAATATTTTGTTAAGCAATGGGTAATTCAATTTTAAGTTTAGAGACTGTCTAAAAAATTGAAGTAACAACAAAAATAAAAAGGAAATTAAACTTAAAGAAAATTCACTTGCATAAAACCAGGAAGCTATACCAATAATCCTTCCAACAACTAAATTTGTAATGGAAAGAAAAGAAATTTGAAAGAGGCTAAGTGACAGCCATAAATAATTTCCCTTAGAAACAATAAAAATGAATAAATAATAAATAGCAAAAGTTATTGCTATTGCAAATGTTGCAATATTTGCTGCAATTTTAACAAATTGATGAGTTCGAATATTTTCCCAAGTACTTACGGTCATTCGATGTAAGCTGTCTCTACCCATATATCTATCAAATGGTTTTTTTCTAAAAAAGCTATAAACTTGAGCAATTTCATTCGATTTAATAGAAAGTTTATAACTTGTTCTTATCCTTTTATCATTAATCCAATTGTCAAATTTCTCTCTCCAGTGAGGATATTCAATGACGCCATTAATATTGTGAATAAAAACTTTTTTTTCATTATTGTAACTATAATTAATTCCAATACTATCTTTTTTAGTATTGTTTAAGATACTAAAACGAACCCAATAACCTTTAACAAATGATTGATCATCATCTAAAGTCTTTTTCCACTCTAAGTCAGATAGAGTTTTAAAAGAAACATTTTCATCAAATCCCTCAGCAAATTCTAAATATTTTTTTGGAATTGTATCAAAAGTATTTAAATCTAAAGTGTAGTGGGGAGTAAATTTAGTATTTGAATCGGCAAAAACTTTTTCTAAATTTATTAAAAATATGCTTAAAAAAAATAGTAAAGAATAAATTTTTACTTTTTGTTTCAAACAATTAACCAATCAATTAAGTTAAACAAGAATTTTTTTGTTAATCTTAACAATTTGAACCTGAATTAAAAAATGTGCTGATAAACTATTTTGATTTTTTTCTATTGGTGGTGCAAATTTAGTAAGATCAATACCTTCAACAGCTATTTTATACTCATCTATAGTTGGGGTTCTTCCCAAAATCGCTGAAAGAACAACAACTGGTGTTGATGCAAGCAGTGACTCTCCTTTTTTTTCTTGGGAGTCTTCAACTACTCTTCCTTGAAATAGTCTAGTTGAAGTGGCTAACACTGTGTCACCCTTAGCTGCTTTTTCTTGATTGCCCATGCAAAGATTACATCCTGGCCTTTCAAGGTAAAGAATATTTTCATATTCTAGACGCGCTGATTTCTTAGGATTTTTATCATCAAATTCAAAACCTGAATATTTTTGTAATATACTCCAGTCACCTTCGTCCTTAAGTTCATCAATTATATTATAAGTTGGAGCTGCTAAAACTAAAGGTGCCTTAAACCTTACCTGGCCCGAAGCTTTTTCAAGATTACGAAGCATTTGTGCAACAATTTTTACATCGCCTTTATGTACCATACAAGAGCCGACAAAACCTAAATCTACTTTTTTTTCAGCGTTGTAATAAGAAATTGGTCTAATTGTATCATGTGTATATCTCTTTGACACATCTGAATTATTAACATCTGGATCAGCAATCATTGGTTCATCTATTAAGTCTAAATCAACTTCAACTTCTGCAGAATACTTCGCATTTACATCAGGTCTTAAGGCAGGTTTTTTACCGGATTTGATTTCTGAAATTCTTTTTTCAGCAATGCCTATTAACTTATTAAGCATTTTATTTTCGTTTTCCATTCCCTTGTCTATCATGACCTGTATTCTGTCTTTAGCAATTTCTAATGACTTAATTAGTGTTGCATCCTCTGAAATACATATTGATGCCTTTGCTTTCATTTCAGCAGTCCAATCGGTAAACGTAAAAGCTTGGTCAGCAAGAAGAGTTCCCAAATGAACTTCAATAATTTTTCCTTGAAATACATTATCGCCAAACTGCTTAAGCATCTGGGCTTGTGTAGCGTGAACTACATCTCTGAAGTCCATATGATCGCCCATTTTGCCCTTAAATGTTACTTTGACTGACTCTGGTATTGGCATTGTTGCCTCACCAGTTGCCAAGGCCAAAGCAACAGTCCCAGAGTCTGCTCCGAATGCTACACCTTTTGACATTCTAGTATGAGAGTCACCACCAATAATAATTGACCAATCATCAACAGTTATATCATTCAATACTTTATGGATAACATCAGTCATTGAATGATAAGAATCTTTTGGGTCACGCGCAGTAATGAGACCAAATTTATACATAAATTTCATCAGTCTTGGGGTATTTTCCTGAGCTTTAAAATCCCAAACTGAGGCTGTATGACATCCTGATTGATAAGCCCCGTCTACGGTCGGCGAAATTACAGTTGCTGCCATTGCCTCTAATTCTTGTGATGTCATTAAACCTGTAGTATCTTGTGATCCAACAATATTTACTTTTACTCTTACATCTGAACCAGCGTGTAAAAGCACATTCTCTTCTACATCTACCGCATTTGCGTTAAATATCTTCTCGACAGCTGTAAATCCTTGTCCTTCATTATAAATTTGTTTTGAAGGTGCAAAAGCAGATTTTAATTCGACATTTAGAACCTTACAGGCAAAACTTTGCAATTTTTTTCCAAAAACAATTGCATAGGATCCACCTGCTTTCATGAATTCTTGTTTTTGAGGTGAAAAAGAAGATGATAAATCAACTAATTCTTTCTCTCCTGTTTCATCAAGAAGTTTTTTCTTTTTTGTGTTAATTTTTAATACTGTTCCAGTATCTACACTATATTTCTGTTCGAGAACTGGATTATCATCATTGTTAATTATTGGATTACCATTTGAATCAAGTTTTTTTACCCAATTTTTTAGGTCCACACCAATTCCTCCTGTAACTCCAACAGTAGTTAAAAAAATTGGCGAAATTCCATTTGTACCAGCAACAATTGGTGCAATATTTACAAACGGTACATAAGGACTTGCTTGCTTTCCAGTCCATAAGGCAACATTATTGACACCAGACATTCTTGATGATCCAACACCCATAGTACCCTTTTCTGCAATTAACATTACACGCTTATCAGGATGTTGTTTTTTTAATTCAGTAATTTCCAATTGGGCTTTTTCTGAAATCATACATTTACCATGTAGCTCTCGATCAGATCTAGAGTGTGCCTGATTTCCAGGTGATAACAAATCCGTTGAAATATCTCCCTCTGCGGCAACGTAAGTTACAACTTTTACCTCTTCTTCAATTTCTGGAAGTTTTGTAAAAAATTCAGCATTAGAATAACTTTTTAGAACATCTTCTGCAATTTTGTTTCCATCTTTGTAAGCATTTTCTAATCTAGAAGTGTCCGACTCATACAAAAATACTTGGGTTTTTAAAACTTCTGCAGCGTCTATTGCTAAAGATTTGTCATCGTAAAGTGCTAAATCAAGAAGAACCTCTATAGATGGACCACCTTTCATATGTGATAATAGCTCAAAAGCAAATGATGGTTTGATTTCATCAACTTTAATATTTTCTAAAATTATCTCTTTTAGAAATTTAGATTTTTCAAGAGCAGCTGACGTTGTTCCAGGCATAGTATTATAAATTAAGAAATTGATAGATTCTTTTCTGTGATTATTGTTAGTATCTTTAATTTGTGAAATTATTTCTTTTAATAAATTACCATCTTCGATTGGCTTCGGTTTCAAACCCTCTTTTTTTCTAGTTTCTATCTCTGATAAATAATCTGTATATAAACTCATAACGTTCCTTAAAACTTCTAAAATTTGAAATCCATAATTGGTATTGGACAATGAATTAATTTAAAAAAAATGTATATGTACTTAAACCATTTTACTAACAAACCGTAGTCATAACAACATAATTTTATGATTTAATTTATTAATGAAAATTACTAGTGAATAATATAAATTATGTTAAGGGTCTAAATTAATCCATTTTGGCTCAACAGATAATTTTCTAAAAAAGTTTTCAAGTTGGTCAAACGTAATTTCTAAAGTTTGATTGTTTTCTAGTGGATGTGCAAAAATATTTTTATAAGATTTTAGCTTACTGTCTAAATAAATACTTACATTGTTTTTAACTCCATTAATCATCGCAAAAGGAGAAACAGCCCCTGGTAATACACCTAAATTTTCCATTAGCCTCTCATGAGAACCAAAACTAAGGCGGCCTACATTTATATTTTGTGCAAGTAACTTTAAGTCGATAATTGTGTCTTGATGAGCTACAAATAAAATATTATTTTTCTTTTTATCCCGCAGAAAAAGATTCTTTATATGACCATTTTCTTTATTATTACCAAAAAGTTTTTCTTGTATTAATTTAGATTCATTCACAGAAATCAGTGGTTCATGGGTAAAATGTTTATAGATAATCTTCCATTCATCTAATTGTTTTAATAGTTCATTAGATGATATTGGAAGTTTTAAGTGATGATCCATTTTAAAATTTTTATTAATAATTAGTTTTTTTGTTCTTCTGAAATATAATTCTTAAAGTTTCCAAAAAACGTTTTAGATAACTTTTTTGCAGTACTCAAAATCAAACGACTTCCAAGTTGAGCTATTTTACCTTTAACTTCGCTTTTTGCGATATATTTCAATATAGTCTCATTGTCATCTTCAACTAACTCAACATCTGCGCTACCTTTAGCAAACCCTACAACACCTGCATCCCCTTCTCCACTGAGAGAATATTTAGTAGGGCCAGAAGATAAATCTAAGGTGACCTTGCCCTTAAATTTAGCCTTGATAGGACCAATTTTTAAAACCACTTTTGCTGACAAAGTGCCATCTTTGGCTTCTAATAATTCTTCGCAACCTGGAATACATTTTTGTAAAACTTCAAGATCGTTTAAACAATTATAAACGTATTCTAATTTTGCTGGTATTCTGACCTCATCATTAAGTTCCATTTTAAAATTTCAACCCACATCTAGTTAAGAATCCTGGTCGGAATAGCCAGAATCAAATCGGGAAGCCTTGAGGCACTGGTTTGAAAGTTACTTTATAATACTTATGCAACATCAGCATAGTCAAGCGATTCTAGGAATTCCCCCAATTTCAATTTTATGGTTATTCTATGTTATAAACATAGTCAAGCCAGTTTAATTGATTTTCGTGTACTTTTGATTGGTTTCTGAATGGCATAATTGTTGCAATCTTTTAAGACATCAAAGAAGCCAAATAGAAAATACAATGTATTTAAACAAGCCTAAAGAAAAACACCCTCCGCAGACTGTTCTACAAAAAGCAATCCTTCAAATAGTTAATCTTTATAATCAAAAGCAATTTTCAGTTGTAATTGAGCAAGCACATACTCTTACAAAGCAATATCCAGAAACCTTTGTTGTTTGGATTATACTTGGAGCATCTTACACTCAAATTGGAAATTTAGATAGGGCTATCGATTCATATCAACATGCACTCTTAATTAAACCTGACTACCCAGAAGGTTATAATAATTTGGGTGTTGTGTTAAAAAATAAAGGTAAACTTGAGGAAGCCATTCAGGTTTTTAAAAAAGCACTTTCACTTAAACCTGATTATCTTGAGGTCTATAACAACATGGGTAATACCCTAAAAGATAAAGGTAATATAGATGAGGCTATCAAGGCTTATGACAAAGCAATTTTACTTAAACCAGATTATGCTGAAGCCTACAGCAACAAGGGAAATGCTCTCCAAGTTCAAGGCAATTTTGAAGAATCTATTGAGGCGTATAACAAAGCACTTTCACTCAAACCAGATTACATAAAAGTTTATATTAATATGGGTGCTGCTCTCCAAGGTCAAGGCAAACTTCAAGAGGCTATTGAGGTATACAAAATGGCACTTATACTAAAACCAGATTATGCTGAAGCCTATGTTATCCTAGCCCTTGCTTATAAAGATCAAGGTAATCTCGAAGATGCAATTGAAGCTTGTAATAAATCTGTTTCAATCAAACCTGATTATACAGATGCCCATTATACTCTTGGTATAACACTTCAAGAACTAGGAAGATTTAATAAATCTGAAGCAAGCTTTAGAAAAGCGATATTATTGAACCCTAATCACGCTGAAGCATATGCTAATTTGGGCGGCATACTTAAAAAATTTAAAATGTTTGAAGAGGCTGAAACAAATTATAGACAAGCGATTAAATTAAAACCTAACTATTTTAAATTCCACTATAACCTGGGTGTTGCGCTAAAAGAGTTTGGAAGATTTAAAGAAGCTGAAGCATGTTTTAGAAAAACCCTAATATTAAAGCCAGATTATGGAGAAGCAAAACACATTCTTGCTTCAATGGTTGGAAAAACTACCGCAACTGCACCTCGTGATTACGTCGAAAATTTATTTGATAAGTATGCTACTAAGTTCGAAGAATCTTTAGTTGAAAAACTTAAATATAATATTCCAACTCTTATAACCAAAATAATTATAAAAGATAGTAAATCTAGATCATTAGGTTCAGTAATTGATTTAGGATGTGGAACTGGCTTGTTTGGTAAAGAAATTTATCAACTTTGCAAACGTTTGGAGGGTGTAGACATATCACAAAAAATGCTTGATAAAGCAAAAGAAAAAAATATCTACAATAAATTAATTAAACAAGATATTTTAGAGTATCTTTTATCTGCGAATTTAAATTTCAATTATTTTGTGTTAACAGACGTAGTTATTTATATTGGAGATTTGTCTAGAGTATTTTCTCTAATAAAATCTCGTAATCAAAAAGGGGGGAAATTAGTTTTTTCAACAGAAGATTATGACGGGGATGGCTATTTTTTGGAGCAATCTGGTCGTTATTCTCACTCAAAAAAATATATCGAGAATTTATGTAAAGAGCATAGTTATGAAATAGAACATTTTGAAATTCAACCCTTACGAATAGAAAAGAATCAATATATAAAAGGCGGTTTGTATATGTTAAATTTTTGAATTTCATAATTGAAATGATCTACGTTATTTTTTATTTGAGTAATACAAAGATTTATTTGATGACGTGATTTATATATTTGTATTTTAAATCTCAATATTGAGTCATTTTTTTAAGAAGATCATTAATAAATGCCAAGTGTTTTCCTAGTCCATTACCCACTTTCGGGTGTCCACAAAACAATGAATCCCCAATTGCAAAGACACGTTTCCCTCCAATTAATCCAAAACCTGGATTAAGATTAGCGTAAGGAGAGTATTCAAAAGGTTGTTCGATCTTTATTTGATTATTTACATCTAATTCTGAAAGCATTTGAAGAATATTATTTATATCTATATTTAAATAATTTGAAATATCAGAGTTATTATCCAAAAGGGCTTTTAATGTTATCCGATTATTTATAACGGAAGTTAAAAACTCACTCTCTTTGTCTAATAAATTTATTAATATTAACCCTTCATTGATTTCATCTCTTAAAACTCCACTCCAGACATAAAACATATTTAAAGAATTAATTTTTTTAACTTCTTCCAATGTGGTTTGCATCAGATTTATTGGAATACCAGTAATTTTGACCATATGGACCAAAATTTGAGAATCTCCAATATGTGGCACATGAAAGTCACCAGCTGGTTTAAGAACTACCTCTAAATAATCCGCTCCAACACCCGGATGGTTATGTAATTGTTTTACACCTGCATAATTTAGATTAGTATTTTGTTTAGGAATTTTTATTGCTAACTCAGCAGAATTAGATGTTAAGTATGAACATTCCTTTAAACGGTTTCCTGTGGCATCAAATACCAAATCGATCAGATTGTTGCCTAGAACAGAGTAATCAAAAGTTTTTAAAAAAAGAAATTTAACACCCTGATCTTTGCAAGAAAGCTGTAAAACAGTTTCTAATATATTTATTGGTATACCAATAAATCCGTTTGTCCCAAAACATTCTAACAAAGGCTGTATTTTTGTTGGTTTATAAATTTTAAAAAAGTTTACTGGTATGTGAGTAAGCCATTCTCTTTTAAAAGGCTCCCGCGTGTTCGAATTTCTTGACCGGTTGTCTAAAACCAACACATTAGCTCGGTCACCAAACCAATTCTTTACACTATTGGCTAGAAATAACCCGCACACACCTCCACCAATAATAAGTAGATTTACAGTCTCATTATCAAATGTATTCTTGATTGCACATCCTAAATCGGTCTTAGGCTCTTCCTTAAAGCTATCATTTATAATGTTTAAATCACCTGTGTTAATAAGCTTTTTAAGATAATCATATTTTTTAAGAATGCTTTTCTCAGAATTTAATTTTATAAGAGTTTGTGTGGAATTAAGTTGCAGCAGATCTCGGTCATTTTTTGAGAGAATTCTTTGATTTTTATAAGAGTATTTCTCTTTTTTAGACGTTTTGCTAAGAGCTTTTATTCCCATAAAATGTTTATCAAAACTGCAAGCAAAAAACCATCCTAAAGCTGCATCGGATATGACCCTATTTGTAATATTTTCATAAAACTGTTCAACAGCAGAAACTACATTTGCTTTAAAATAGCCTGGTTTTAGCAGATTTTTTAGCCTGTCAACCTCTTCACCTTTGTGACCTATTTCCTGGCATTTCTTAATTTCTTCTCTGGCATCATTGATCATATTAAATCTAATTAAATTCTGGATGTAACTTAGCCAAAATTTTTCTATTTTTGGATTAGCTTCAACAGCTGTTTTAAACAATGTCATTGCCTCATCAGCTTTATTACTTGATAACGCTAATATACCAAGGTTATAGTTTGCTTCTGGATGAGTTGGCTGGGACTGCAAGATAGCACGATAGAGTTTTTCTGCATGTTGCAACTTGCCTTCTCTATGAGCAGTGATACCACTACGCAGTGCTTTTTCAATCGTCAGTTCCATTACTTACTCTTTAACCGCTGCCTTAAACATCGCTATCAAAATTTTCATCTCTCTAATGAAAATTTAAATATGATTATTGTTTAAAATAGTGCTTCTTTTATTTACTGTCGATGCCAAATCGTTATCTACTTTTATTTGTGAAGTTTGGTAGGGATACCCGGAATCGAACCGGGAAGCCTTGCGGCACTGGTTTTTGAGTTACTTGATGACACTTATCTATAATCAACATAGTCAAGTAATTCTAGGCATTTCCCCAATTACAAATCAATTGTTATTCTGTATTGTAAACACAGTCAAGCCAGTTTAGTTGATTTTCGTACCATTTTTCGTACCATTTATTTATAAATAATGGAGAATTTTATGGAAAAAAAATCCATTATACACGAAATCAAATTATAAAATTGTTCCTGCTTGAAAAAAAACAAAAAATGTAATTCAGCTATAAACTCTTTTAATTTCATCTTTTAAAGAGATTG
>CACHVW010000034.1 GCA_902583415.1 uncultured SAR116 cluster alpha proteobacterium
AATTTGAATCAAAGTGAAGGTTTTATTTTTGAATCCAAATCTGGTTTAATTAGACCTGTCGAAAATATAAACCGTATTTCTATTTCTCTTCTTCAAGGCATTGATAACCAGAAAGAAATTCTTTTAAACAACACGTTAAATTTTTCCAAAAATTTGAGTGCAAATAATGCTTTATTGTGGGGTGCAAGAGGAACAGGTAAGTCTTCTCTTGTCAAAGCTGTTCATAAAGAGGTTGTTGAAAAAACAATATCTAAAACTTTAAAATTAGTAGAAATTCATAGAGAAGATATATCAGAACTTCCTGAACTTTTATTACTTTTATCTCAACACAAAAATTATAGATTTATTTTGCTATGTGATGATTTGTCCTTTGATGCTGGCGAAAATAATTATAAAAGCCTAAAGGCTGCACTTGATGGAGGTATCGAAGGAAAGCCGAATAATGTAATTTTTTATGCAACGTCAAATAGAAGACATTTAATGCCAAGAGACATGATGGAAAATGAAAGATCTACAGCTATAAATCCTTCAGAATCTGTTGAAGAAAAAGTCTCTTTGTCTGATAGATTTGGATTATGGATTGGGTTTCATAATATGGATCAAGATACATTTCTTTCTATAGTCGAAGCATATGCTTATGAATTCAAAATATCTATAGAAAAAGACAAACTTAAATCAGAGGCACTTGAATGGTCAATTACTAGAGGTGCCAGATCAGGAAGAGTAGCTTGGCAATTTATTCAAGATTTAGCAAGCAGACAAAATATTAAAATCTATTAATTTAAATAACTCAATGGGTTAACTGGATTTCTGTTGTGCCTTAGTTGAAAGTGAAAATAATTTTTGTTCTCAGGCGTATAAGCAATTATTTGTTGTTTTTTTATTTTGTCACCAACCTTAACACTATACTTGCCTAAATTGGAATATGCAGTTACCCAAGACTGATTGTGTTTTACAATTATTAAATTACCAAATTTTTTAATTTGTGATCCTACAAATGCAACCGTTCCATCATACGCTGAATAAATAGGTTTGTTTTTACCAAACATAATATCAATACCATCATAATGCTGACCTTTACCAAACCTACCAAAATTTTTTATAACTTCTCCTTTTGCTGGCCATAAAAAAACTGGTGCATTTTTAATTTTTTTATTGTTAGAAATATATTTATTTTTAGTGATTTGTTTTTTATCATATACTTTTTCATTAATAATTAAGTCAACAACTGAAAAATCTTTAAGCAACGGAATTAAGATTTTGTTCCCTACAACTAAATTGAAAGGAGTTTTAAGTTTATTTAATTTAATAATTTCTGTTTCTTTAACGGCAAATCTTTTTGAAATTTTTTCAACAGTATCATTCTCTTTTACAAAATAAATATTTTCATGTCTTAAAAATAAAATTTGATTAGGTTTTAATTCATAAGGTTTTGAAAGATTATTATCTTCAATTATATCTTTTGGAATTACTTTAAATTTGTTGGCAATACTATAAATTGTCTCATTTTCTCTAACTATTATCATACCATTTAATGGAATATTCATGTTATTTGAAATAGAAGTTTTATTAAAAATTTTAGCTTCTTTTTCGGGAGCAAGATCTTTTTTTAAACCGTCGTAAAGCTTATTACTTTGACACCCAAATACAAGAAAAATTAAAATGATGTAATAATTTTTATTCAACATAAACACCTTTATTTTTTTAGACTTAGATTAAAATCAAACAAATTTCAATAATTATCACTTATTAATGGAACGAAATTGACTTGACCAAGATCTTCCCAAATATCGTTATCTCTGTTATTTTTGACAGTAATTTTTTTTAATCTTTGTCCTTTTAAAACAGATCCTACTGGCACCACACACGTACCATTAAATCTAACTTGACTTAATAATCTATTATCAATTTTTTCTACTGCGCATGTTATTATTAAATGATCAAATGGTGCTAATTTTGACCATCCCAAAAATCCATCTCCACATTCGCAAATAATATTTGTTAACTTTAGTTTTTTAAAACAATTACTTGCGTTTACCAATAAGGGGCGAATTCTTTCTATTGAATAGACTCTTCTAGATAAAATTGATAATATAGATGTTTGATAACCAGAACCAGTTCCTATTTCTAAAATTACTTCATTTCCATTTAGAGATAAAGCTTCAGTCATTAAGGCAACAATATACGGCTGACTTATTGTTTGTTCAAAACCAATAGGAAGAGGATTATTTTCATATGCATAATCTTTAAGGTTAGGAGGAAGAAAAATTTCTCTAGGAATTTTTTCAATTGCAGATAAAACATTTTTTGAAGAAATTCCCATAGATCTTAATTTCATAATTAAATTAGCTTTTTGAATTGTGCTTTCAAATATCATGATTCATTTTGTTAAATAATTCATTATTACTTAAATTTAAGGACAATGGAGTTATTGAGATTTTATTTTTTTTTAAACATTCTAAATCAGTGTTGATTAAAGAACTGTAATCATTAATCATTCGACCTATTATGAAGGAAGTAAAATCATCATTAAATAAAATTTCATCAGCAATTTTTTGAGAAGCTAAAGTTGTGAATGAACTTTTAACATTTTCTAAATTAGATGAAATTATGCATGGAAAATTTACATTATAAAATCTTGGAGTTTGTGATTTGATTTTTAGTAAATAGTTTATGATGTCAAAACCTTTGGCTTGTGAACACTCATAAGAGTTAATTTTATCATTACCACCGTATTGACTTAACGCAATTGAATCTATTCCCCTGACTGCACCCTCCCATGCAGCAGCAACAGTACCTGAATAAGAAACTTCGTCTCCAATATTACTTCCAGCATTTATACCACTAAGAATTAAATCAGGTTTGTTTTTGTTAAATAAATGATTGAGAGCAAATATCATACAATCAGTTGGTGTGCCATCAACAATCCAAAAATTTTTTGACATTTCTCTAAAGTTAATATCTTGTTTTATTGTAATAGATTTTGATTTTGCTGATTGATTTATTTTTGGAGATACTATTAATACATTATCTGCTAGTTGTTCAGCGATATTTAATAGAACTTTCAAGCCAACAGATTCATATCCATCATCATTGGAAATAAGAATATTATTCAATTTTTTGGTCATGTGTTTAATTTAATGCTTCAATTTTTTTTATTCCCTTCATGTAGGGCATAAGAACATCAGGGATAACTACAGATCCGTCACTTTGTTGATAATTTTCTAATATGGCAATTATTGTTCTACCAATTGCTAAACCGGAACCATTAAGTGTATGCAAAAAATCAATTTTATTTGATTCTTTATCTTTAAATTTAGCATTCATTCTCCTTGCTTGAAAATCTCCACAATTAGAGCAAGATGAAATTTCTCTGTACATACCTTTCCCCGAATTTTGTCCAGGAAGCCATACCTCTAGATCAAATGTTTTCTTAGCTGAAAACCCAACATCTCCTGAACATAACTTCATAATTCTATATGGTAATTCTAATTTTTTTAAAATAGTCTCTGCACAAGAAACTAAGTTTTTTAATTCTTCATCTGAATTAATTGGATTTGTTATAAAAACCATTTCCACTTTAGAAAATTGGTGTTGACGTATCATACCCCTAGTATCTGTTCCAGCGGCTCCAGCTTCTGATCTGAAACAAGGAGTATTAGCAACAAATCTTAATGGTAAACTACTTTTATCAAGAGTTTTATCCCTCACCATATTAGTTAAAGGCACTTCAGCTGTAGGAATCAACCATCTCTTATCTGTTGTACAAAATAAATCGTCTGAAAATTTAGGAAGCTGACCAGTGCCAAATAGTGCTTCATCCCTTACGAGATAGGGAGGAGAAATTTCTTCAAAACCAAAATTATTCACATGAGTGTCTATCATAAATGAAGTTAAAGCTCTTTCTAACAAAGCTATTTTTCCTCTTAATAAAACAAACCTTGATCCTGATATCTTAACACCAGTTTTAAAATCTAGTTGATTTAGTTTTTCACCAATCTCTACATGATCTAGAGGCTCAAAAGGAAATTTAGGTTTTGTTCCCCACTCTCTAATTAATTTATTTTCATTTTCATTTTCCCCATCAGGAACATCATCATCTAAACTGTTGGGTAATACTTTTAAAATATCATTTAGTTCACTAGAACAATTTTTTATTTCTTGATCTATTTTTGTTAATTCAGATTTTAAATTGGAAATATTTTTTTTTAATTCTGATACGTCTTTACCTTCAGATATTAGCTTTCCAATTTCTTTTGAACTATTATTTCTTTGTTCTTGTATAACTTGTATTTCAGATTGTTTTTTTCTAATGACTTTATCAATGCCAAGAATTGAAGATGAATCAATATTTAACCCTCTACGATACATTTGTTTTTCAAATTTTTCAGGATTATTTCTTATAAATTTAATATCATGCATTAAAGAACTCTTTTACTTGCTTTTACTGAGAAATTTTGAAAAAATTATAGATAATTCGTATAAAGCGATAATTGGTAATGCAAGCAAAATTTGTGAGATAACATCTGGCGGTGTAAGAATTGCTGCAATAACAAAAGCAGTTAAGATTGCATACTTTCTTTTACTTGCAAGATCATCTGGTGTAATAATACCTGTTTTGACTAACAATAATAAAATGACTGGTAATTCAAAACATAATCCAAAAGCAAAAATGAGTTTCATAATTAATGAAAGGTATTCTGATATTCTAGGTTCTAGTTCTATAGGAAGTGAACCATCCACATTATTAACCTGAAAAGAAAGAAAAAAGTCCCACGCAAGAGGAATAACAATATAATAGACCATAGCTGCACCAGCTATAAATAAAATAGGAGTAGCCAACAAAAAAGGAAGAAAGGCTTGTTTTTCATTTTGATATAAACCTGGGGCAACAAATCTCCATATTTGAATTAAAAATATTGGTAAAGACACGCATAAAGATATAAAAAAAGCAACTTTAACCTGTGTAAAAAAACCTTCATGCAAGGCGGTAAATATCATTCTTCCTCCATTTTCAAGTATTTGAGAAGCAAGTGGAGCTTGCAAAAACATATAAACAATATCTGCAAGATTTTGATTGTCATCCGTAAATTTAATAAAGCAAAGGAAAAATAAAAATAAAAATGCACAAAATGATACTAATAGTCTATTTCTTAGCTCTATAAGGTGATCCAATAATGTCATGTTTTGTTCTGGATTTTTGGCTTTAGTCATATTAATATTTAAAATTATAAATTTTTAATTTTTGATTTGAAATTTTTATCAATTTTTTCACTATTCGCATTTTTTACATCATCAACTTCATTTTTGATTGATTTTATATTAACATCATCTTCTAATTCTTTAATTTCACCTACATGGTCTTCTATTAAGGAATTTTTATCTATTTTATTTACTTCTTTTCTTAAATCGGAAATTTCAGCTTCATTGGCTAAATCATCAATTCCCGAATGAAATTGTGAAGCCATTGATTTTATTTTTCTTACAAAGGATGTGATTGACCTTAGAACTTTTGGTAAATCTTTTGGACCAACAACTATAAGCAACACAAAAGAAATTAAAAGAAACTCTGGAAAACCAATATCAAGCATTAGATAATACTTTACCTATGATTTCTTATTAACAGCTTGTTTCTTTTTTGCTGTTTTTTTAACAGTCTTTTTTTTAGGCTTAGTTTTTGTTTCACCAATAACCTCTATTTCTTCGTCATTTTCTTTATTAGACTTAACCTGATCTTTGAAATTTTTTAATCCTTTTCCAAAGTCACCCATTATACTTGACAATTTACCTTTTCCGCCAAATAAAATTAGAACAACAATTAATACAATAATCCAATGCCAAATACTAAATGCACCCATTATCCAAATCTCCTATTTAAAACACTTTTAAATTAAAAACACATTACATGTAATTCATATTTTTTTATATACAAAAATTATTTATTGCTCAAAGATAAAAATTTGTGTTGGATCAGTTTCAACAATTACCTTTTCATCAACCTTAAAAAAATTAAGTCCAGGAATTCTCGCATGAATGTGAAAATTTAATTTATCAACTTTTAATGATAAATGAACCAAACTTGAACCAGCAAGCAACCTTGCTTCCATAACATATCCATAATATGAAGATTTTATAAAATTTGTTTTATCTTTTGAATTTATATTAATTTTATTTGCCGAAAACAATTTTATTGCTTCATCTCTAATAACAATTTTTACCTTTTTATTATTAAATTTCTCAGAACAATTGAAAGTACCAAGTACAGTGCTAATAGAACCATCTTTAACGATTCCTTCAAGTATATTTATTTCTCCAAAAAATTCAGCTACAAAAGCTGATTTTGGTCGTAAATATAAATCTATAGGACTTCCAAATTGTTCAATGCATCCATTATTTAAGATGCCAATTTTGTCAGACATAAACATAGCTTCTTCTGGATCATGAGTTACTAATAATGCTGAAATTTTGTGTTCTCTTAAAATATGTAACATTTGATCTCTAATTTTTTCCTTTAATCTGGAATCTAAATTTGAATATGGCTCGTCTAAAAAAATAATTTTAGGATCAGAAGCCATGGCTCTAACTAGTGCAACTTGTTGTTGTTGACCGCCTGATAATTCATGAGGATAATTATTAGCCAGATTAGAAATATCAATTTCATCCATTAAGTTCTGAATTTTTTGTAAACTTTTTTCTATGTCATCTTTTTTAATGCCAAAGAAAATATTTTCCATAATAGTTAAGTGTGGAAATAATGCACAATCTTGAAAAACATATCCAATCTGTCTTTTATTTGAATTTAAATGAAAATTAAAAGAAGAAACAATTTTATCATTTAATTTAATTTCACCCTTTTGAAGTTTTTCTATTCCACTTGCTAGTTTAAGTAATGTTGTTTTTCCACATCCAGAAGGCCCTAACAATGAAACCACTTCTCCAGCTTCAAGTTTCATAGAAAAGTCATTTAATACTATTTTTTTGTCATATTTATGTGAAATATTTAAAAACTCTAACAATATTTAAATCCCAATAATTAATTTACAGTTAATCAACAGATTGATCATTGAAAATAACTTTATTTTTATCAAGTAAGCCTGAGTTTTTAAGATCTTCAATCCCGGGGAGATCTTTGATATTTTTAAGATTAAAATAATCTAAAAACAAATTTGTAGTTTTCCATGTAAGCGGATTTCCTGGAGTTGATTTCCTATGACCAGGTCGAACCCATTGTAATTCTAATAAAACATCAAGGGTGCCTCTGCTAAGTGAAACTCCACGAATATTTTCTATTTCTGATCGTGTAATGGGTTGATGGTAAGCAATAATTGCTAGGGTTTCAGTTGCTGCACGTGACAATGGTTTTGGAACAATTTTTTCGATATTTAAAAACTCAGAAACATCCAAAGAAGTTCTAAATGCATATGTATCATTAATTACATATAAATTAACTCCGCTTGAGGAGTATTTTTTTTCCAAGTTTTCTAGGATTTCATTTAATATATTTTTATCTATTATTCGTTTTAATAATTCATCATATGGTACTGGATCAGAAGAAGAAAAAATTAGAGCTTCCACAATTTTTTGCTTTAATACAAAATCATAATTTTCATTTTTCTTTTCATTTAATTTTTTCATAATTTTACCTAAAACTAAGATTTAAATTATAACTAATTTTAATTTATTTTTGGATGTAATAAAATGTTACCATTTAAATTATCTTGCCTTAATTTCAAACTACCTTCTTTAACAAGTTCCAGAGAGGCAACGAAATGAGAGGCCAGAACTGATTTCCTTTCTAACTTATTTCTAAGATTATTTGGAATAAAATCTAAAAGATCTTTCCAATCTTTTGAATGTTTAAAAAAACTCTTAAGAGTATTTAATGCGTCTTCAACTGAATATAATTGAGTATCTGCAATAGTAATAGATTTGTTATTGTTGAACGCAATAATTTCACCATAAGTTTTAATCAAATCATATAAACTTGTATTGTATTGGTTTTTTTGATTTACACCAAAAATTTCTGGGTTGCCTTTTTTAAAAAAATGTTTACCTAAAATGGGCCTTTTAAAAAGAAGCTTTGATACTTTTTGCATTCCTTCTAACCTTTTGATTTGAAATTCTAGCAATTCAGACATTTCTTCTGAAGTCATCGACTCCTCTTCATTATCATCGGGTAATAAAAGTTTTGATTTCAAAAAAGCTAACCACGCTCCCATAACTAAATATTCTGCTGCAATATCAATATCCTTTTTTATAATTTTATCTAAAAATACTAAATATTGTTCAGCTAATGTTAATATTGATAATTTTGTTAAATCAATTTTATGATCCCTTACCAAGCTTAATAGAAGATCAATCGGCCCTTCAAAACCATCCAATGAAAGACTAAGAACATCAATTTTTTTATAATTTAATTCTGACATTTAATTTTTTTTGTTAACTTGAAGAATACAGACTATATTTTCTTTTTTAAATTTTTGACATAGTTTTAAACCATTATCTTTATTCATCGAAGTTGTCCATACTCTATGAAATAATAAATTTTCAATATTGGTATAAGAAAAAATTTCCATATTTGTTTCTAATAATAAATTTGCATATTTTTCTTCAATGTTTTTCTTTGCCAATTTGGCTTTATTTAAATCTCTAAAGGATCCAAATTGCACTCTATACAAAAGGACACTTTGGTTTGATTTTTGTAAATTTTTTTTAATCTGTTTAGATTTTGAAATTTTTCCATTAGAAATTTTTGTATCTTTTAATGAATTTTTATCAACACTTTTCAGTATTTTTTTTTCAATTGGTACAACTTCTAATGGTAAAAGTTCAGGTTTTGTTGGCTTGGGTCTAATTTTTTCATTTTTAATTAATGCATCTTTATTATTTAATATTTCAATATCTAGATTTGAAATTTTCTTACCGCCTGGATTTTTCGGTTTAATTATAATGTTTTCATTTTCTGGCCCTAAAACTATTAATTTATCATTATCAGTTTCTTGAAAAAATATTTTTAAAGCAAAGAGACTGATTGAAAAAAAAATTCCAACACTTAAAAAAAATAAAGAAAATACCTTCAAGTAATTATTCATTAATCTACATCTCAAAAATTGGTTCAATTTTAAGAATACTTAACCCTTTTCTAATTGTTAAAGCAACAGCTTTCACCAATAATAATCTTGCATTTGTTAATTCCAAATCATCTTCAACTATAAATTTTATATTATTATCTTTTCCTTTATTCCATAGACTATGGAAAATGCTTGATAATTCAATTAAGTAGTAACAGATTCTGTGAGGTTCATGGCTTTTAGCAGCAAGTTCTAGAGTTCTAGGCCATAAAGCTATGAATTTAATAAGTTCAATTTCGTTAACATCTTTTAAGTGTTTTGGATTTTTTAAAATTAGTTCTTCCTCTTTTACTTTTGAAGATCTAAAAATAGAGTTACAACGTGCGTGCGCATACTGGACATAAAACACTGGATTTTCTTTTGATTTTTCCATTACTTTTTTAAAATCAAAATCTAAAGATTGGTCGTTTTTTCTAGTTAGCATAATAAACCTTACAACATCTTTACCTACAGCATTTATAATATCAGATAGAGTTACGAAGTTACCTGCTCTCTTACTCATTTTAATTGGTTTTCCGTCCTCCAAAAGATTTACTAAAGCACAAACTTTTGTATCAATTGTAATGGTATCATTTGACAAAGCTCTTACAGCTGCATTTATTCTAGAAATATAACCTATATGATCTGCCCCTAAAACATTGATCAAATCACCTTTGGTTCTATTCATTTTATCTAAATGATAAGCCATGTCTGTTGCAAAATAAGTCCACGTACCGTCTGATTTTTTTAGAGCTCTATCAGAGTCATCCCCATACACAGACGACTTAAATAATAATTGTTCTCTTTTTTCCCAATTTTTGGGGTCAGTACCCTTAGGTGGATCTAAAAAGCCATAAAAAATAAGATTTTTACTTTCAAGAATTTTAAAAATTTCATCTAATAAATGTCCCGAAATAATTTCTTTTTCACTAGTAAAAACATCCATTTCTATTCCTAATTTAAGAAGATCATTTTTAATCATTCCCATTATAACTTCTAAAGAGACAGATCTAACCTTTTCTAAAACTCTTTCTTTAGGGTCCGTTTCTAATTTATATCCATACTTTTCAACAAGATTTTTACCTACTTCTTTTAGGTATTCTCCAGGATAAAGACCCTCTGGGATATCAATTGACTTATTTGTTACTAGTTCATTATACCTTAACAATGAAGAGTCTATTAATTTTTCAATCTGATTTCCTGCATCATTGATATAGTACTCTCTAGTAACTGTATAGCCAACCTCAGTCAAAAGGGACGCAAGGGCGTCTCCAAACACAGCACCTCTTGCATGACCAGCATGAAGAGGTCCAGTAGGATTAGCAGAAATATATTCGATGTTTATGTTTTTTCCTTTTCCTATTTCTAATTTATCCCAATTCCCCGAGTTCTGAAGCATGTTGCTCAAGAAATCTGACCATACATTTTGTTTAAATGTAATATTAATAAACCCTGGCCCAGCTACATTAACATTTTCAACACCTGGAAAATTTGAAATATAGACCATAAAATTTTCTGCTATTATTTTAGGGCTTAGTTTTAAATCTTTACTTAAAATCATTGCTAAATTTGTAGACATATCTCCATTAATTGAATTTTTAGGAGGTTCTAGAGTTAATTTTTTAAGAATGTCTTCTACTATAAAAGAGTATTTAAAATCTGATTTAAACTTCTCAACCGCTTCAATCAAATGGTTAAAGTAAAATTTGTAAATATTCATTAACTCAAAATCTTTCTATGTGTAAAATTTATCGTATTCTCTTTTCAAATAATTGTCAGTCATACCAGCTATATAATCAGCTATGACTCTAAATTTTTCTTTTTGTGAGATTTCTGATAAAATTTGTCCATTAAAATATTTCCATTGTTTTGGAAGTTTATGAATGTCCTTTATAAATAATAAAAATAATTTTTCTATCATAAGTGCATTTTTATCCAATTTTTTTACAACTGACTCATTTCGATACATTTTGTTAAATAAAAATTTTCTTATTTCTTCCATTGACGATGAAGCATTGTTAGAAAGTTTTACAGTTTTTTTTCCATAATCTTTTATTTCATTTACATTTTTAAAATTATTTTTTTTTATAATTGCTAGTGAATTTGATACAACATCGTTTATAAAATAACTAATTAGATGCCTTATTAATTGATGAATTAATATATCATCCTTTATATTGATAAAATTATTTTCGATATTTTTTAAAATATAATTAATAATTTCTATTTTACGAAGATCATTTAAAGAAAATAATTTTTCACGAAGACCATCGTCAAAATCATGCGTTAAATAAGCTATATCATCAGAAATATTTGCCACTTGACCTTCTAATGAACTGTGTGTTCTGAAATCAATATCTAAGATAAGACAAATATCTTTGATAGTTTGTGGTATTTTATTCAAATCTAAAAAAGGTCCATTATGTTTAATCAATCCCTCTAAAGTTTCATGAGTAAGGTTCAAACCATCAAAATTTGGATATTTTTTTTCTAAAATTGTTACAACTCTTAATGATTGTTCATTATGATTGAAACCACCTACATCAGACATTATTTCTTGGAGAATATCTTCACCCTTATGACCTAGAGGTGGATGTCCTAGATCATGTGCAAGGGCTATGGTCTCAGTTAAATCCTCATTAATATTTAGAGCCTTAGCAATTGATCTTGCAATCTGTGATACTTCAAGAGTATGAGTCAGTCGAGTTCTATAATGATCTCCTTTATGGAAAATAAAAACCTGAGTTTTGTCTTTTAATCTTCTAAAAGCTTCAGAGTGAATAATTCTATCCCTATCTCTTTGATATTCAGATCTACCAAGAATAAGTGTATCATCTTTATATACTCTGCCCCTACTTTCAGAACTATGACATGCAAATGGACTTAAATAACGGTTGTCATTATTAACAAACATAAAATTTTCCAATAAATTATTCATTTATGTATAAAAATATGTTAATTTGCAATTAAACAATTGTAATAAATTTCAAAATTAAATGAGGTTTTTTTAAATGAATGAAAGTAAGGATTTCAATCAAGACTTTAGTCTATCAAAAGAAGCCTTAGAAAGAGTAAAAATTTTACTTAAAAACGAAGAAGGTTCGTATTTTAGAATATCAGTTCTAGGAGGTGGATGTTCTGGCTTTCAGTATGATTTTTCATTTGATAAAAAACCTAAAGACGATGATATGATCTTCAAAGAAGGTGGAATTGATTATTTAATTGATAAAGTGTCTATTGATTTTCTTCGTGGAAGCACTCTAGAATATGTTTCAGAACTTGCAGGATCATATTTTAAAATTGAAAATCCTAATGCTACAGCAAATTGTGGCTGTGGAACAAGTTTCTCTATCTAAAATAAATTTAATCAAATGTCCTTTAAAATAGCTAGTTTTAATGTAAATTCTATAAAAATGAGACTGCCAAATGTATTAAGTTGGCTAGATAAAAATAATATTGATGTCATTTTAATGCAGGAAACCAAGACAATGGACGATAATTTTCCTTCATTAGACTTTAAACAAAAACGGTATAATCTAATATTCAATGGACAAAAATCATATAACGGTGTTGCAATTGCATCTAAATTTGAAATAAATGAAATTACCAGATCATTACCTTTTTACAATGAGACTATTGATGAAGATAATCAGGCAAGGTTCTTACACGTAAAAATTAATGATGTAAATATCATTTGCTTATATTTACCTAATGGTAATCCTACTCCTGGTCCTAAATATGACTATAAAATTAGTTGGATGAAACGTCTAACAAAATACACTAAAGATATTTATGACACAAATGAACCTCTGATTTTAGGAGGCGATTTTAATGTAATTCAGGAAAGTATTGATTGTTATGATGTGTCTAAATGGCAAAATGATGCATTATATCTGGAAACAACCAGAAGGCATTTAAGAGAGTTAATAAATATTGGTCTAGTTGATGCTTACCGCATAAAATATCCAACATCTAAAGAGTATAGTTTTTGGGACTATCAGGGTGGAGCTTGGCAAAAAGACAATGGAATAAGAATAGATCTTTTTTTAATCTCACCAGAGATAGTTGATAATCTAATTGATGTAGGTATAGACAAAACACCAAGAGGCGAAGAAAAACCCAGTGATCATACACCTATTTGGATTCATTTAGAAAAATAAACTTTATGATTTATGTATATTTTTAGGTATAAACCCTGAATCTTCTACCACTCTAGGATTAGGAACCCAGAGTTCTCGATTAGGATGCATTCCAGCTCCATAAGTTGCTGAAACAGCAGAGTTTCTCATTCTATTAAGCAATCTCGTATCTGCATCTCCAACTGCTGGATGTGTGCCACCATTAGTTTTGAAAATTTCTTCCCAATTGCTTTTTCTTAACTTGAAAATATTAGTATCATTCAATTGGGAACAATTAATCTCATTTTTATTTAAATCAACTATAATTTCATCTCCATCCTCTATTAGGGCAATAGGTCCACCAATAGCCGCTTCTGGACCAACATGACCAATGACAAGACCAACAGAGCCACCAGAAAAACGTCCATCAGTCATTAATCCTACAATTATATTTCTTTCTCTGCACAAAGTGGTAATTCTTGAGGTGGAATCTAGCATTTCTGGCATACCAGGCCCACCTACAGGTCCTTCATACCTAACTACAACCATATCATTATTGTTAAAGTTGTCTGGTTCATTTTCTAGGGTCCAAAGAAGTTTTTGTTCTCCATCAAATATTCTAGCTTTTCCAATAAAAACATTATTTTCTAAACCACCTTCAACACCAGCTAGTTTTAAGATAGAACTGAATTCAGGAGATAAATTTCCTCCTAAAAGTCTAAGTCCACCAGTTTCTTTGTAAGGTTTTTTTACAGAATATATTACTATTCCGTCAGGTTCTTTAGGAGCTAATCGATCAACTTGTTCAGCTAAAGTTTCACCTGTACACGTTAAAGTATTGCCATTTAATAAGCCTGAGTCTAATAAATCCTTAATAAAAACCTGAACACCACCTTGATTATCAATATCAACCATTGAGTATTTTCCAAATGGTCTTGCATCAACTAAAACAGGAACTACCTTTTCGGATAAATAGTTAAATTCATCTGGAGACATAATATCTTCAATAAAACTTTTATATCCTGCAGCTCTAGCTAACTCTGGTGCATGAAGCATGACGTTAGTTGATCCTCCTATAGACATTGCTACTATTAAAGCATTCCTTATAGAGTCTCTCGTAACAATATCCCTTGGTTTAATATCTTTTTTAACCATATTATCTAAATAAGTAATGAGTTGGTCAGGAAATATATCTAACCTTCTTTGATCGTCTGAAGGTGGTGAAACCATATTTAAAGGTTGCATGCCTACAACACCAATAAACGTCTGCATAGTATTATAAGTAAACATCCCACCACAACTTCCATAACCAGGACAAGCTTCGCATGCAATTCTTCTTTTCAGTTCTTCATCTTCACTACCTGCAATTTGATAACTTGAAATAATGTCCAATGGTTCATTAGTAACTGAATCAATTCCAGGTCTTATTGGACCGTCAGACATTATAATAGCAGGTCTATTGTGCTCTAAAATTGCAGACAATGTTCCAACAGGTGGTTTGTCACATGCAACAACAGCAATTGTACCTTCTAAACCCGAAGCGCTTAAATGTTCGCATAATGTATCATTAGTTACTTCTCTTCCAATTAAAGAATAACGCATCTCTTTAGTACCGTTTCTTATACCATCAGATGTCGCTACGGTGTACTCAGGTTGTACTAATCTCATTCTAATATCATTTTGGTTTTGGCCTATCCTTAGCCTTAATTTTTCATGTATAGTTTTAACTTTTTGTTCAACACCAAGATAACATTGAGAGTCCCCTTTATTACCAACCACCCCAATTGAAGGTTCATGTATTAAATCAAGGTCAGTATTTAAGATTCTTGCAATACCAAAAGTTTGAGAAT
>CACHVW010000035.1 GCA_902583415.1 uncultured SAR116 cluster alpha proteobacterium
CTTTCTGGTTTTATATAAATTATAAGATAATAAAATGGGCAATTTTTATTAAATTTTTAATTTATAAAAGCTTATTTAATACATAATTCTAGTATTTTGTTTATATTCGTAGCAATATCGAGTAGGAGGTAATAAATTGTCTAAAGCTTTTTTATTATGGTGGATACAAGTAGTTACTGTTTCATTTGCAGCTATTTTAATATTAACCTATGGTTGGTTTGATGAGTTATGGAATGCAGATCAAACAAAAATTAGTTTCATAATAATTATAATCTTTTTTGCAACTTCTATTGCAACAGGATTTCTAAGTTTTAGATCTGATACCCAATATATAAAACTTAGTAACTATATTTGGTTTGCATCGGAGACAATGGTCACACTTGGCTTAATAGGAACAGTAGCGGGCTTTTTATTAATGTTGAGTTCTGCATTTGATAATTTAGATGTAAGTAACGTTGAAAATGTTCAAAAAGTAATCTCAAATATGGCACTTGGCATGAGTACCGCCTTATGTACAACACTTTCAGGTTTGGTTGGTAGTGTGTTAACAAAAATTCAAATGGTAATTTTAGAGAATAATACAAAATATGAGTGATCCAAGATATAGATCATCTTTTGGCTTCATTGACCTTTTATTCAACATGCTCATAGGCTTTGTTTTTCTTTTTATGCTGGCTTTTTTATTAATAAACCCAGTTGCAAAGAAAGAGACCATAAAACCAAAAGCTGAGTATTTTATAGAACTAGAATGGGACGGAGAAAAACCATTTGACCTTGATATTTGGGTTAAAGATAATATGGGACGTATTGTTAGTTTTAGAAGACCTGATGATGCTCTAATTCATTTAGAAAGAGATGATTTAGGAACTGTAAATGATACTTATGTAGATCAGAATGGTAAAACTGTTTATTTAAAAGAAAATCGAGAAGTAGTTGCAATCAGGACTCCTGAAGCAAGATCGTATCTTGTAACAATACATTTTTATAATGCTAGAAAATTTCCTGCTCCACTTACGCATGCTACCGTAAAATTACTTAAGGTAAATCCATATAAAGAAGAATACACAAAAAAATTATTTTTTAGCGCAGAAGGGCAAGAACTTCCTGCATTTAAATTTAGAGTTGATTACAACGGCATAGTTCATGTAGATCCAACAAACGAGCTTATAATTGATGGTGAGGTCATTAGAAAGAAGAGTGGGGTATAATGATTGATTTCACAATAAGCTCAGGTCAGTTAATGCTTATTTGGTCATTTGCAGGGGCCATTTGTTGTCTACCTTTTTTTACTAAAAATATATGGCAAAGATTTTTTACTGTTCCAATAATTTTTATAGCAATTTGGCTTAGTTTTTATACCAATCATGAGTTCATCGGGCGACCTATGTTTGATAGACCTCCTGAACAATTTGTTTATGAACATCATGCAGTAGTATATGAACAAGGAGATAGATTTATTATTTTATGGGCTATTAAAGATGGTATAAATAAGCTGTTTAAATTTCCATATACAGAAGAAAACGAAGAAGCACTAGATCAAGCGAAAAGAAACGCAGAAAGATCTGGTGTTCCTCAAATGGGTGAAATTGTAAAAGAAGATCAAGACAAAAGATCCAGAAACAACGAATTTACTCTAAAAACTTATAGATTTCCATTCCAGAAAATGATGCCAAAATAACTATTAAGCTGCAAATTTTTGTTTTAAATATTTACTTAATATAGGTTCAACACTTTCTGACATTTTAGTGAATGAACTTTTCCATAGTTTTCTGGAATTACCAAAATCATGACCTGTAATTAAAAGTGTTCCAAAAGGTCCAACAATATCTATAAATTCAATTAATTTATCTATAACTGTAGATTGATCGCCAATTATTATTAAATCTTTCGCTTTTTTCACGGCATCAGGGAGTTCACTTTTTATGTTAATATCTTTACTTAAGGCACCTGATGCAAGTTTTGAAACTGTATTTAGATAAAGAAAGTAGTTTGAAAAAACACCGTATGGATCATTAATAATTTCATCAGCTTCTTGATTAGAATTTGTTATTAGGATACTTCTGCCAACTCTCCATTTATCAAATAATGGTTTTTTCCCAGCTTTTTCAGCACCTTCAAGATAAGTAGGCCAGTGGGTAGCTATATCTTTTGCATCAATAAAATTTCCTGAAATTGGGATCCATCCTTTTTCACCGGCAAGTTTTGCTGTCATAGAATTTGGATTCTTTAAAGAAACTGCAATTTCTGGATGTGGATTTTGAAATGGTTTAACAAACTTTCCTATTCCAAGTTCAGATACAATATTTTTATTTAATGATATGTCTAGAAACTCACCCTTATAATTGTAACTTTCGTTATCTTTCCAAAACTCTAAAATTGCCTCCACTGATTCAATCATAGTAATTGCACGTTTGCGACCATCTTCATTGCCAAATAATTCCCAATCGCTAACCAACCCGCCAGCACCAACCCCCATAATGACTCTGCCTTTAGACAGATGATCTAATAAACTTACTTGTCCAGCAACAACAGCAGGATGTTGTTGAGGTAAAGAGATAACTCCTGATCCAAATTTAATGTTTTTTGTCTCTGATATTAATGAAGCATTAAAAATTAAAGGTGAAGTAACAGGTTCAGCAGTTGAACTATAATGTTCACCCATCCAGGCCTCTTTATAATTAAGCTTATCTGCTAAAAGAACTAATTGTCTATCCTCTTCATAGGAAACCCCAACGTCTTTTTCAGCAGGGTGAAGTGGCATCATAAATAATCCAAGATTAAGCAACTGACTATCAACTCCATATTTACGAATATATAATATTTAATTATATAACTATATAAAGTAAAAAATTTAAAATTTAAGAATTACTGATCCAGTTGTTTGTCTGCCTTCTAAGCTCAATTGAGCTTTTTGAATATCTTCAATATTAAATTCGTTTGTAATGTCGATATCTATTTCTTTTTTTAAAATCAACTCAAAAAATGCGTCAGCATTACTCTGCATTTCATTACTGTCTTTGATGTATGTATTCAGCCCTCCAGTTGCAATTGAACCAGAAAATGATCTCAATAGATTAATGTTAATTGGTTCTATTGGTCCTGATGAAACACCAAAACTTACTATTCTACCTTTTTGTGCCAAACATTTAATTCCTTTTAAAAAAGTATCTTTCCCAACAGAATCATAAATAACATCAACACCTTTCTTTTCAGTGATTTCTGTAATTTTCTCAACAAAATTATTTTCAGTATAATTTATTATAAAATCACATCCGTTTATTTTAGCTATTTTCTCTTTATGTGGATTGCTGACTGTACCAATTACGTAAGCTCCAATATTTTTTGCCCATTGACACAGTATTTGTCCCACCCCCCCAGCAATAGCGTGAATTAAAACAGTATTGTTGGGCTTTAATTTGTAAGAGTGGTTTACAAGATATTGTGCTGTTAGTCCTTGTAAAGTTGAGGCCGCAGCAATACTTAAATCAATGTCATTTTGGAGTTTAATAACTCTATCCTGATTCAAAATCATAAATTTTGAGTAGGATCCAAGATTCATACAATGAGTTACTTTGTCACCAATTTTGAATTTTGATACATTTTGTCCTACTTCTTTAATGATGCCGGAGGCTTCCATCCCCATAATTTGAGGAAGAGTTTTAAGTGGATAGGTGCCTCTTCTTTGATTTATATCTATGAAATTTAATCCTGCATATAGGTGTTCAATTAAAACCTCATTTAAACCTGGTTTATCAATTTCAATTTCTTCAATTTTAAGAACATCTACTGAACCAGGTTCATAAATCTTAATTACTTTTGTCTTCATTTAGTACCATTATCATTAAATAAAAAATTTTGTAATATCTCTATTCCACCTTCACTGCCAAATGACTCTGGATGGTATTGTATACCATAAATTGGGTAGATTTTGTGAGATATTGCCATGATTTCACAATTAGGAGTGATTTGTTTTATTTCCAGTATATTGTTTTCACTATCATTTTCTTGTGAAATTCCATTTATGTCAAAACAATCAGGTAAAGTTTCAATGTCAACTACCAAAGAATGATATCGCATAATTTCAATATTTTGGGGTATTTTTTCATATATACCTTTTTCATCATGTAATAAGAAAGAAATTTTTCCATGCATAGGTTCTTTTGCATGTATTATTTTGCCCCCAAAAGAATGAACTATCCCTTGCATTCCAAGGCATATTCCTAAAATAGGAATTGATTTTCCTAATTTAAGAATAATATTTTGGCAATTACCAAAATATTCTTTTTTGTCTGGAGAACCTGGGCCCGGCGATATAATTATTTTATCAGGATTAAAATTTTCTAAATTTTTTACTGTTATTTCATCATTTTTTTTAACAATTATTTCATTTTGGCTAGATAATGTTCTTTTATTTAAAATTTCACCACAATATTGATAAAGGTTAAAAGTAAAAGAGTCATAATTGTCAATTATTACAACTTTCATTTAATTTCCTTTTCTTCAAATGAAGATAGTACTGTCTTCATTGCAGCTAGTTTTCTTTCTATTTCCAAATATTCTTTATCAGGATCAGAGTCATATACATTACCACCACATGTCTGGGCATAAGCTTGTTCGCCTGTTATAAAAATTGATCTAATTGGTATTGCAAATGTACAATCACCATTAAATCCAAATTGTCCTATTGCACCGCCGTAAGGTCCTCTTCCTTCTTCTTCTATTTCATTAATTATTTTCATTGCTTCAATCTTTGGAGCTCCAGACAAGGTGCCTGCAGGGAAGTTTGATGCTAGTGCAGAAAACATATCTTCTTCTTCACTTATTATGCCAGCAATTTCTGATGAGATATGTTGGACGTGTGAATATTTTTTAATATCCATTAAGTTTCTAACTTTGACAGTGCCAAATTTAGCTACTCTTCCTAAATCATTTCTGTGCAAATCCACTAGCATATTGTGTTCTGCAATTTCTTTTTCATCGTTTAATAACTCTCTTGCTAGTTTAAGATCTTCAAGTTTATCTTTTCCTCTTTTTGTTGTTCCAGCTAAAGGAAATGTTTCCATTTCACCATTTCTTAGTCTAAAAAGTAGTTCTGGAGATGCACCAATTATTACTTGATCACAAAATTTCATAAAGTACATATGTGGGGAAGGGTTCAAGTTTCTTAATTTTTCGTAAATTGCCGTTTGATCTCCTTTGATTTCATAATGACTTTTAAATCCAACTTCACATTGAAAAATTAATCCATTCTTTATATCTTCTTTGATTTTTAATACAGTTTTTTTATGTTGATCCTTTGTCATAGAATCATTTAAAAACTTGCATTTAATATTTAAACTTTTTTTACGTTTTTGCTTGATGATATTTTTTATTTTCTCGATTTTATTTTCTTCATAATAATAATAAAATACTTCACCAGTCATTTGATCATAAATAAGACCATCAAGAAACACTCCGAACTTGAAAGATTCAAACTTGGGATGTTTTTTTATGTTTAAGTTACTCTCAAAGTAGTTAATACTGTCATAACTTATATAACCTACTAATCCACCTGCATATTTTCTTGAAATAACATTTTGAGGAACAATATCTCTTAATTTGTAATATGGATTGTCACAAGTAATTGTGTCATTTTCACCACTTGTGGGACAATTAATTTTTAGTTCATAATCATTTTCAGAAGATATGATATATTTTGGATCAAAACCGATTATATGATATCGAGAAATGTTACTTTCTTCTCCTAGGGATTCAAATAAGAAACAATTTACAAAATTTAATTGGATTTTTTGGAATAATTCAAAAAAATTATAATCGGTGCCTAAATTAATATATTTAGGTTTGCCATTAATATTAATTTTTTTTTGTTCTTTTTTACTTGTCATTATCCAATTTTTTTGATTTTAAAATATCTATTATGTTCGTTTTCATTTTAAAAATTTCTTCTTTTTCAAATGCTAAAGAGCCTCTTGTAACCGTAGCTATTCCTACATTTAAATTTTCAGATATTTCTCTATGTTTTTTTCCTTGCATTAGCAATTGAAATATTTTTAAACGATTATCAAACTCCTTTAATTCCTTACTTGTAAAGATAGCTTTAAGTAATAACTTCATATTATTTAAATCATTTGTGTTTACGAGTAATTTGGCAAGTAAATTTGTATTCATGTACTAGTACAATTAATTATTAATTATATTGAATTGAAAAGTAAAATTATATTAAAATTTTAGATAGCTTTTAGGTTTCCAGCAGAAACTTTACCGTCTTTGCCGTCTTCAAGTTCATATTCAATTTTTTGATCAGGTTCAAGTGTAGTCATTCCTGCGGCCTGCACTGCGCTAATATGAACAAATACGTCCTTATCTCCCCCTTCAGGTTCAATGAAACCATAACCTTTAGTTGGGTTGAACCATTTGACTGTTCCTGTTGCCATTTTTTTTCCTTCTCTTAACTCTTTATAAATAGTATATAGAGTGTCTTGTTTGTAATTAATTTATTAAAAAACATGGCTTATACATTCATGAACTTAATAAATACTTAACTATATTTAAAATATCTAATTATAGCAAGATTCAATTAAAGTTACTTTTTTTTAATATTCTACCTCTTGTGCTTTAATCAATGAGGTTACAACAGAATTATATGGTGTCTTAATGTTATTTTTTTCGCCCAAAGTAACTACCATCCCATTAATTGCATCAATTTCGCATAGTTTTTTTGCTTCAATATCTTGAAGCATAGAAGGTTTAGAGTTGAGAAGTTTTTTACCAAACTCTGTAATGTACTCAACTGTATTTTCGAACGTGAAATTAACTTTTTTCAAATCACCCATTTTTCTTGCTTCTAATGCACAACCTTTAGCTATGTCAAACATATATTCATTATTCATCACTTCTCCGAGAGTTTTTCTGAATATTGAGCAAGAACCACTCCATGCCACATTACAAATAAATTTTTCCCATATTAATTGTTCTATATCACCAAATGACTTTGCATTAAAACCAGCATTACCCCATACATTTACTAATTTTTTTAATCTTGAAGTTATTCCTCCATTCATTTCACCTATTCTAATCATACTCATATTATTGTGATGTGCATGTCCAGGACCTTTCATTGAAGCTCCAAAACCTTGGGCAACACCTAGAAGAATATTATTTGCAGGCATATATTTAGCAATTCTCTCACCAGCACCAAGTCCATTTTGAATAGTCAAAATTAACGAGTCATCATTAGTAATTTTACTTAACTTTGACGCTACTGTGCCAACACCAGAAGCTTTTGTTGAAATTATAAATAATTCATATCCTTTCGCATCTTCAATATTGCTTGATACATTAATATTTCTAACAACATTGTCTCCACTAAAACCAGACACTCTTAATCCATTATTTTTTATAGCTTCAAGATGTTCTTCCCATATATCAATTACTAAAACCTCATTATTATTTTTGGAAAGAAAAGATGCATATATCGATCCCATTGCACCAGCACCAATAACTGCTATTTTCATTTTTTATACTCCTTTATTGCCTAATAAAAGTTCCGTTATTTAATTCGGTAATAGCTTGCTCAATTTCTTCGTTTGTATTCATTACAATTGGTCCGTGCCACGCAACAGGTTCTTGAATTGGATTTCCAGAAACTAAAAGAAATCTTACACCATTATTCCCTGAAAGAAGTTTTACTTCATTACCTTTATCAAAAGTAATTAAGGTCTTGTTTCCACTCATATCCCTAATTGTGTACTCGCTATTGTTTATCGATTTCTCAATTTTTATTCCTTTAGGATCAGAAGAATAATCAAATTTTGCAGCACCTTCAAAAATGTACGCAAAACAATTATCGTAAGTTGAAATAGGAAAACTCTTAATTTTATTTGGAGGCACATAGATGTCAAAATATTGAGGGTTTGAAGCTATTCCTTTGATTATACCCTTATACCCCTTATAATCTCCAATTATAATTTTAATAATTGTTCCATCATCCTCATTAATAACTTTAATATCTCCTGATTTAATATCCTGATAATTTGGGTTTGTCATTTTAAGGCTTGAAGGTAAGTTAGCCCACAACTGAAAACCATGCATTTCACCTTTAATATTGCCTTTAGGCATTTCCTGGTGAAGTATTCCTGAACCAGCTGTCATCCATTGAACATCACCATCAGATAATTCTCCTGAGTTTCCTAAACTATCCTTGTGTTCAACAAAACCCTTTAAAATATAAGTTATGGTCTCTATTCCTCTATGAGGATGCCAAGGAAAACCCATTTGATAATCTCTAGGATCATTATTTCTGAAATCATCTAATAATAGAAATGGATCAAACTCACTTGTATTTCCAAATCCAAAAGCTCTATCCAATCTGACGCCTGCACCTTCAAGAACGGATCTTGAAATTTTTTCATTTATAATTGGTCTCATAGACATGAAATTTCCTCAAAAAAGTATAAATTAAAATTATGCTTTGTTTTTTTATTCTTGATACTTATAAATCAAAAATAAATCAAAGTGGAATTATAAATTGATTGAAGAAACATTAAATAATTTAAAACTTATAAATCAATTAGAGATTTTAATTCCTATTGCAATTCTTTCAGTTATTCTTGTAGCAATATCAAAATCTGGATTTGGAGGGGCATTAGGCTCTTTGGGTTTACCTGTTATGGTTTTGGCTTTTCCGCCTAAAATAGCGATCGCAATTTTGTTACCGTTATATTTAATTACAGATATATTTGTCGCATACACATGGAGAAAATTTCCTGTATTAAAGATCTTAAAATTAATGGTGCTGGGGGGGCTTTTAGGTCAAGTATTAGGTTGGATTTGTTTTGAGTATCTAGAGGATAAATATATTTTAATTTTAATAGGCATACTTGCACTAATTACTTCAATTAGATATTTTAAGGGAATTTTTTTTCAAAATAAGACAATTAAAAAAATAGAAAATATTAAATCTTCATTATTAAGAGCAATTGGTTGGTGTGGTTTTTCAGGTTTTTCAAGCTTTGTAGCCTTAACAGGCGGTATTCCAGCTCAAATTTTTTTATTACCAATGGGGCTTGAAAGACAATTATTTGTGGGTACAATGAGTTTTTATTTTTTAATAATAAATTTGGCAAAATTACCTTTTTTCTTTGATCTTCAATTATTTACTTCTACAAGTATATTATTGAGTATTATGGTTTTACCAATATTACCAATTGGAATTTATTTAGGTAAGTTTTTGAATAAAAAATTATCTGATAGGTTATTTTATCACATTAGCCATTCTGCTCTTTTCTTATGTGGTTTAAATTTAATAAGTCAACAAATTTTATAGAGGTATAATTATGGAAAGTGAAATTTTTAAAAAAGGTATAGCGAAAAGAAGAAAAGTCTTAGGTGATGAATATGTCGATAGAGCTCTTGCATCAGCTGATGAATTAGGTGCAGATATGCAAAAGTTAGTAACTGAGTACGCATGGGGAGAAGTATGGAATAAAGAAAATTTATCAGATAGAGATAGATCTTTAATAAACTTAGGTATGATAGCAGCACTAAATAGGTCACATGAATTTAAATTACACGTTAGGGGGGCAATAAATAATGGATTAACAAGATTACAAATAAGAGATGTAGTTTTGCAAATTACAATTTATTGTGGAGCACCCGCGGGATTAGAATCATTAAGATTAATAAGAGAAGTTTTTAAAGAAATAGATGATGAATAATACATAATTTCATCAAGTTTAGCCTTTAATTAAAATAGATTAGTCTTTATCTGAGTTGATATGATGGACCAAAAAAAAAATAAAGATAATTTAGATGTTGATCTTGGATCTAGCAAAGAATCAAACTTCAGAAGTTTATATGGTCTAACTCCTACAGTTGAAAATGCAATTTCAGTAACCATTAGAAAAAAAAACAGATTAGAATTAAAAAAGTTAATTTCACCTCTTCACCCAGCAGATCAAGCTGACATGTTAGAAAGACTAACTGCTGAAGAATTGAACTCAGCTATTTCTTTATTAGGTAAAGCTCTTGATCCAGAAGTTTTGGTTTATCTTGACCATAATGTTCAAGAAAAAGTAATAGATATTATTGGCCCTAGGGCTCTTGCAAAAGCAATACCAATATTACACTCCGATGATGCCGTTGATATACTTCAAGAACTTGAAGAAAAAGAAAGGAAAGTTGTTATAAAACAACTTCCTAAAGCAGAAAGGATTCTTGTTGAAGAGGCTCTTTCATTTCCTGAAGAATCTGCTGGAAGATTGATGCAAAGGGAATTTCTTGCATTTCCAAGTAATTGGACTGTTGGACAAACTATTGATCACATGAGAGCGAAACCCCAAGAAGAAGAGAATTTTTATTCAATTTATATTGTTGATCCTGCTCATAGATTATTAGGAGTTATATCACTTTCAAAATTGTTGTCAGCAAAAAGACCTACTAGATTAAAAGATCTAATGGAGACAAATCCTAGAAGTGTTAATGTTGAGACTGATCAGGAAGAAGTTGCTTTATTGTTTCAACAATACGGACTAGTTGATATGCCTGTTATTGATAGAATTAATAGATTACTGGGTGTAATAATAGTCGATGATATTGTTGATGTAATCAATGAGGAAGCTGAAGAAGATCTTCAAGGTTTGACGGGTGTAAGTGATTTATCAATAAGTTCATCATTTTTTGAAACTGTTAAAGGTCGTTTTTCTTGGTTAATACTAAACATGTTAACTGCGATACTTGCTTCGTCTGTAATTGGCTTATTTCAAGAAGAAATAGAAAAGTTGGTTGCATTAGCTGTTTTGATGCCGATAGTAGCTTCAATGGGAGGAAATGCAGGGACCCAAACGGTAACTGTTGCTGTCAGGGCTTTAGCAACACGTCAATTAAACTATACTAATCTCCAAAAATTTGTTCTTAAAGAAACCTGGGTTGGTCTTTTAAATGGTTTTTTATTTGCACTATTATCAGCTTTGCTAGCATATTTGTGGTTTGATGATAAATTAATAGCTATAATCATGGGATTAGCAATGATAGCAAATCTACTTTTTGCAGGGGTTTTAGGAACTTTAATTCCCCTTACATTAGAAAAATTTAAAATTGATCCTGCGATTTCAAGTTCTGTTTTTTTAACAACAGCAACTGACGTTATTGGTTTTTTTACCTTTTTGGGTCTTTCTGCTATTATTATTTTGTAAATAGGTTTGTATATTGTCTTATAATTTAAAAAAAATCGCAGTTGGAATTAAAACAATTGAAAGATTAAGAATTAGACAACAAATGTTAATTGATAGTTACGGCTCAATTCTTCATTCTACAAGAAATATGCCTAAACAAAAAGACGAACTTATAAAAACAGGTTCAATGTATTGGATTATACAAAGGAATGTATTGGTAAGACAAAAAATTTTGGATATTACATCAATAATAAGAAATGATGGAAGTAAAGGTTGTGAAATAGAGTTAAACTCAGAATTGATAAGGGTAATACCAACACCTATGAGACCATTTCAGGGTTGGAGATATTATATGAGAGAAGATACACCACCTGACTTAAATATAAATGACGATGGAAGTGAAGATATACCAGATGATTTAAATTCAGAATTAATTAAATTGGGATTATATTGATTTAGAATTTGGCACTTTACTAAATAACATCTAATTCGGTTTGTATTTTACATCAAATTGTTTAAACAATTAATTAAGTTAATTATACCTTGGAAAGATTTATGGTATCAAAAATAATTAATCTAAAAATATTTCTTTTTTTCTTAGTAATAGCTTTAACTGTATTTACCTACAAATATTTAATTTCAACCAAACCAGAAGCAAAACCTATCGAAGTAAAAGAAAAAACATTCTACGTTAAAGTTATTTCAACAAAAAAAGAAGATTATACCCCAACAAAAGATGCTTACGGAAAAGTAATCTCTAATAGAACTGGAGATCTTCGCTTTGGAGTATCAGGACGAATAAAATATATTTCAAACTCTTTTCTTAATGGTGCATTTGTCTCAAATGGACAAATTTTAGCAAAGCTTGACCAGAGACGCTATCTACTAGAAGTAGAAAAACTAAAAGTCCAAACAGAAGAATTACAAAATCAATTGGACATTAGACAAAGGCAAGTTAAAAGATACAAATCTATGTTGTCAAATAAAGTTATTTCACAAAATAAATACGATGATGAGTTAATTCTTTTATCGCAAAATAGGTCAGATTATGTAAGGTCTAAAATTTCATTAGAAAAAGCAAAAGAGGACTTGGCAGATACTGTTTTAAAATCTGAGTTCAACGGAAGATTATTTAATGTAAATATTAATAAGGGTCAGTTTATTTCAGGAAATGAAAAGGTTGCTAATATATTTTCTACTGACGATTTGGAAGTAGAATTTGTTGTGTCTGCTCAGGTATACTCAAAAGGAAATAGTCTAATAGGCAAACAAATTGATGTTATTTGGGAGGGTGGTACAATCTCGCTAAAAAAAATAAATGCAACTATTTCAAGAACTGACAGTAAAACAAATGAAGAAGACGGTGGAGGTAAATTTTACGCTAAAATTACTAATCTCAACAAACAGCAAGAAAAAATACCAGTTGGTACATTTGTTCGTGTAAATTATCCTCAAGGAGATTTCAAAAATGTATTTAAGCTTCCCGAAACAAGTTTATATGGCGACAAAATCTATATAGTTGAAGATGGTATAGCAAAAAAAAAGAAAGTTAACTTAGTTTATAAAGGATCAGGATATATTTTAGTAACTGGTAATTTAACAAACAAAGACTTAATTATCTCAACTAAAATGCCTGAAATTTTTAATAACAAAAAAGTAATAATATTAACTAACTGAATATTATAGGACTTAATTTTGATACAGTTTCAAGAATCAAGATTTTTAAAATTTTTTGTAGAGCATAGAACGTCTGCCAACATCATTATGATATTAATGATCATAATTGGTGCACTTTCTGTTACAAGATTAAACAAGCAATTCTTCCCTGACTTTGAAATTGAAATAGTTGGGGTTTCAGTAGAATGGCCCGGAGCTACAGCACAAGAAATTGACAATAATATAATTCAGCTATTAGAACCAGAATTACGTCCAATTTCTGGGGTTAAAAAAGTTTTCTCAAAATCTGTAGAAGGTGTTGGTTTAACAAATATCGAATTTAACTACGGTTATGATATGCAAAAAGGTAGGACAGATATCGAGACGGCAGTAGCAAGAATAAATTTCCCTGAAAATTCAAAAAAACCAAAGATTGTGTTGGGCGAGTTTTTTGATACTGTTACAAGAATAGTTTTAACAGGTAAAGTTCCTCTCTCAGAATTAAGACGTTTGTCAAAAGATTTGAAAGAAAAGTTATTAAACTCTGGTGTTGACAAAGTAGATATTCTTGGGTTGCCAAGAGAAGAAATTCACATAGAAATACCTCAATTAGAAACAGCTAAGTTAAAATTATCACTTAATCAAATTGCAAATTTAATTAAGTTAGAAACTCAGGATGTATCTGGTGGAAGTTTTGCTGATGGGTCACTAAGAGTCAGAACAATTGGAGAAAAAAAATTAGTCAAAACATTTGAAAATTTAGAATTAAAGAACTCAAGCTCAGGTAGTAGAATACTTCTTAAAGACATAGCAAATATTTCACTTACTTACGAAAAAGGAAGTAAATTAAAGTATGTCGATGGAAACCCTGCGGTAGAATTATGGGTGAGGAGAAGCAAATCTAATGATGCATTAGAAGTTTCTAAAAATGTTGAAAGTGTTATATTAAAAACTAAAGAGTCATTAGAAAACTATGTAAATATAAAAACATACAACACAGCAGCCAATTTAATTCAGGAAAGAATATCTTTACTTATTAAAAATGGTTTGAGTGGTCTTTGTATTGTTTTAGCTGTTCTATTTTTGTTTTTAACCAGAAATACAGCTATTTGGGTAGCTTTAGGAATACCAATAGCTTTTTTAGCCACTTTTGGGGTTATGCTTCTATCTGGCCAATCAATAAATATGATATCTTTGTTTGGTTTGATCATGGCGTTAGGTATTGTTGTTGATGACGCCATAGTTGTTGGTGAACATTCCTCACATTTAAAAAGTAAAAGAGGACTTGATAGCTCTAAAGCACCAACAGTTGCAGCAACTAGAATGTCTATGCCTGTAATAGCAGCTATGTTAACTACTGTGGCAGCTTTTGTTCCTTTATTTATGGTTAAAGGTGTAATAGGTGAAATCATTGCTGCTATCCCATGGGTTGTTTGTGCTGTTTTAGTAGCAAGTTTGATAGAGTGTTTTTTAGTTTTGCCAGCACACTTAGCCCATTTTGATAGAAAAAAAAATGATGAAGGAAAATTTAGAATATGGTTTGACAAAAAATTTAGTTCTTTTCAAGAGGGTTTATTTAGAAATTTTGTTAATTCAACATTCAATTATAGATATGTGACTTTAATGGTTGCAGTTGGGATGTTTTGCATCTCTATCGGGATGATGACTGGAGGAAGAGTTTTATTTAGTTTTTTTCCAACACCTGAGGCTGACATAATAATTGCAAATTTTAAAATGCATTCTGGTACAAAAAAAGTAAAAACTAATGAGATGCTGAGGAATGTTGAATTAGGTTTGGAAAAAACTATCAAAGAATTTTCAGAATCTAATGATTTAGTTAGTTTTCACATGTCTACAATAGGAGGTAGAACATCTTTTAATAATGAAGGAAGTTTAGGATCCAAGGGAAGTGATTTATTGGGTTCAATGGTAGTTGAATTAAAAACAGCAGATAAAAGAAAAGTTAGGACGTCAGAATTTATCAAAGCCTGGAAAGCTAATATTCAAGTTACTTCTGGTCTAGACAAATTATCGATTAGATCACCAAGCGGTGGACCACCCGGAAGAGACTTAGATGTAAGATTTCAAGGTGAGGATCTTCAAACACTAAAACTTGCTTCTGACGAACTTATTGAAATTGCAAGAACTATACCCGGTA
>CACHVW010000036.1 GCA_902583415.1 uncultured SAR116 cluster alpha proteobacterium
ACCAAAACCTTCTCCTCGAAAAAGGTTACTAACTGCTAAAGGGCCTAGAAGTAAGCAATTAATATTGCTAACTAAAGTTCTGTAAAAAGCAATGGTGCCAATTACAGTATTTGGATCTTCATTATAACAAGAGACAAAAGACAAACCTCTAATAGGCAATTTTTTGCGATATAAATATACAGTCCTTTGATGTCTGTTTTCACCAAAATTTTTATTTAAAATATTTTCAATTTGATCATTATCCGTTTCTTTTTTTTCTCTAACGATAATTTTATGATCCATTTAAATTTTCACATATCAATTTAAAATAATCTAAAGACGGTTTTAATATTTTATTAAATTAAGACATCTGCCTAGTTTGGTAGTTCAGATTTTCCCATTAAAAACTTGTCAATAGATCTTGCACATTGTCTGCCTTCTCTTATTGCCCAAACAACTAACGACTGACCACGTCTAGAGTCGCCGGCTGCAAAAAATTTATCAATAGATGTTTTATATTCTGTATCATTTGCATCTAAATTACCGACTGGTGTAAGGTTGACGCCTAAATTGTTTATTAAACCTTCATGAACTGGATGCACAAAACCCATTGCAAGTAGCACAAGATCTGCTTGAAATGAAAATTCAGTACCTGCAACCTCACTCATTTTCATTCTTCCATTATTGTCTTTTGACCATTCAACTTTAACACAATTTAGTTTGTTGACTTTTCCGTCATAACCGTCAAACGATTTTGTTAAAACAGACCAATTTCTATCGCAACCTTCTTGATGAGATGTTGAGGTTCTAAGTTTTAGAGGCCAATCTGGCCAGGTAAGTGCTTTATTTTCTTTTTCAGGTGGTTCATCAAGTAATTCGAGTTGAGTCACTGACTTAGCTCCTTGACGGTTAGAAGTACCAACGCAATCTGATCCTGTATCACCACCACCAATTACAAGAACATTCTTTCCCTTTGCTGAGATTTCAATCTTTGGATCTATTTTATTGCCTGCAACTCTATCATTTTGTTGAGAGAGGAACTCCATAGCAAAATAAATACCCTTTAGTTCTCTACCCTTAACTGGTAAATCTCTTGGATTTTCTGATCCTCCACAAAAAGCAATTGCATCAAAATCTTTATTTAACTCTTCGATTTTTATATTTTTACCAATGTGAGAATTAACTCTGAACTCTACACCTTCGACCTCCATTTGAGACATTCTTCTATCAATAAGATGTTTTTCCATTTTGAAATCAGGTATACCAATTCTAAGAAGACCTCCTATTCTCGCATTTTTTTCAAACACAACAACAGAATGACCTGCTCTAGCTAGTTGCTGAGCACATGCTAAACCAGAAGGCCCAGAACCAATAACAGCAACCTTCTTACCTGTTTTTTTATTACTTATGATTGGTTTAATCCAACCTTCTTCCCACCCTTTATCTACAATGGAACATTCAATTGTTTTAATAGCTACTGGATTATCTGTAATATTCAAAGTACATGATGCTTCACATGGTGCTGGGCAAATTCTACCCGTAAATTCAGGAAAATTATTTGTTGATTGGAGTAATTCAAGAGCTTCTTTCCATTTATTATTATAAATTAAATCATTCCAATCAGGTATTAGATTATTAACAGGACAACCTTGATGACAATATGGAATTCCACAATCCATACATCTAGCACCTTGTTCTGAAACTTTTGTTTGGTCTAGAGGAATTAAGAACTCTTTAAAATGTTTTATTCTGTCCTCTACCGGTTCATAATCACTTTCAACTCGGTCTAATTCCATAAATCCAGTTACTTTACCCATGTCATTCTCCAGCAATTCTATTTGGTACTTTATTATCTTCTTTAAGTTTTTGTTTTCTTTCGTTTAAAGCTCTCTTAAAATCAAAAGGGGTTATTTTATAAAAAAGATTAAGATATTTATTCCAATCATCTAAAATTAATCTAGCTTTTTCACTTTTAGTATATTTTAAATGTCTTTGAATTATTAATTTTAATCGTGCTTCATCAAAATCAAGTAAGTCATTATCAATATCTTTTGCTGAAGGAGCACCCAAGTTTTTTAAACTTTGTAATTTCTCTAAACCTACCATAGCTTTATTACACTTCGTTTCAAATGTACCATCTTCATCTAAAATATAGGCTATTCCACCAGACATTCCTGCTGCAAAATTCCTACCTGTTTTTCCAAGTATAATAACAACACCACCTGTCATATATTCGCACCCATGATCACCACAACCTTCAACGACAGCCGTAGCACCAGAGTTTCTAACTGCAAAACGTTCTCCTACAACTCCTCTAAGATAACATTCTCCAGAGATTGCACCGTACAAGAGCGTGTTTCCAGCAATAATATTATTTTCAGGAATAATTTTACTTGTTTCATGTGGACTCACGGATATTCTACCACCAGATAAGCCCTTACCTACATAATCGTTAGCATCACCTTTTAAGTTAAAATTAATACCTTTTGATAACCAAGCTCCAAAACTTTGGCCAGCGTTACCTGTAAAATCAACATTTATTGTATCCTTGGGCAATCCATTATGACCGTACTTTTTTGCTATAACCCCTGATAACATTCCGCCAACAGTTCTATTAGTATTTACAATTTTTGATGAAATATTTACTTTTGTTTTATCTGAGATAGCTTTTTTTGATTTTGAAATTAATTCATTATCAAGAGCAAGTTCTAACCTATGGTTTTGTTCTTTTGAATTATAAAAAGTCTCATCTTTTTCTTTTTCCAAACTTACAATAAGTTTTCTTAAATCCAATCCGTGAGCTTTCCAGTGTTCTTCTGCTCCATTAAAATCAATAAGATCTCTTCTTCCAATTAAATCGTTAAACTTTCTAATACCAAGCTCTGCCATTATCTCTCTTACTTCATTAGCAATGAAAACAAAAAAGTTTACGACATGGTCTGGAGTTCCAGTAAAATTTTTTCTAAGTTCTGGGTCTTGTGTAGCAACCCCTACAGGACAAGTATTTAAATGACACTTTCTCATCATTATGCATCCTTCTGAAATAAGGGCGGCAGTTGCAAATCCAAACTCATCAGCACCCAAAATTGCTCCAATTACAACATCTCTTCCAGTTCTTAATCCTCCGTCAACTTGGACAGCTATTCTTTCTCTTAATCCGTTCATGACAAGTGTTTGATGGGTTTCAGCTAAACCAGTCTCCCAAGGACCACCAGCATTTAACAAAGATGTAATTGGACTTGCACCAGTACCACCATCATTTCCTGAAATAGTTACGTGATCAGCATAAGCCTTACTAACTCCAGCAGCGACGGTTCCAACACCAATTTCAGATACAAGTTTTACAGAAACTCTAGCTTTTGGATTAACATTTTTAAGATCATGTATAAGTTGTGCTAAATCTTCAATTGAATAAATATCGTGATGAGGTGGTGGTGATATTAAACCAACACCTGGTGTTGAATGTCTAATTTTAGCAATAAATTCATCAACTTTTCCACCTGGAAGCTGTCCACCCTCACCTGGCTTAGCACCTTGTGCCATTTTGATCTGAATATCAGTCGCGTTTGATAAATATTCAGTTGTAACCCCAAATCTTCCGGACGCAACTTGTTTTATTCTGGAGTTCATAGAGTCACCATTGGAAAGAGGAACAAATCTTGATGTCTCTTCTCCACCTTCTCCTGTGTTAGATCTTCCTCCAAGACGGTTCATTGCAATTGCTAAGGTTGTATGAGCTTCTGTGGATATTGATCCAAGTGACATAGCACCTGTAGCAAATCTTTTAACTATTTCAGATGTAGGCTCTACCTCATCTATATTTATAGCTTTTGCATTATTTGTGAACTTAAATAAACCTCTCAAATTTTTTAATTTTATAGAGTGATCATTAATTTTCTTAGAGTATTTTTTGAAAGTATCATAATTAGCACTTCTAACTGAATGTTGAAGCATTCCAATAGTTTCAGGAGTCCAAACATGTTCTTCACCCCGAATTCGAAAGCTTAAATCACCACCAACATCAAGATCATTAGATAATATTGGAGAATCACCAAAAGCTAATTCATGTCTATTCTCTGTTTCTATTTGAATTTCTTCTAAGTCAATACCTTCAACTTTTGACGATGTGCCGCAAAAGTATCTATCAACAAGATTAGAAGAAAGACCGACTGCATCAAAAATTTGAGCACCAGAATAAGATTGATATGTAGAAATACCCATTTTGGACATTACTTTAAGCATGCCTTTTGTTACCGCTTTGATATATTTTGTGTAAGCTTCTTTTTCTTCAATTTCCTCATTATGATTTTTAATTATGTTTGATAAGGTATAGAAAGCTAAGTATGGGTTTATTGCTTCTGCTCCATAACCTGCAAGAAGACATAGATCATGAACCCTTCTTGCTTCTCCAGTTTCTATTATTAATCCTACTTTTGTTCTTAAACCATTTTTTATTAAATGGTGATGTACTGAGCTCGTAGCAAGTAATGCAGGAATTGCAATATTGTTTTCATCAACTTCTCTATCTGATAAGATAATTATATTACAAGCATTGCTGTTAATAACCCTTTCAGCTTCAATACAAATGCTTTGTAAAAAATTTTCAATTTCTAAATCAGGATTTTCTTTTTTATTATAACAAATACTTAAAGTAACAGACCTTAACTTATTAGAAGTAAATTTATCTATATTTCTAATCTTTTCTATATCTAAATTATCTAATATCGGATGGTCAACTTCAATTAACTTTTGATTTTTACCTGATTTAGGATCAAGCAAATTTGGCCTTGGTCCTATGAAATTCATCAAAGACATTACCAACTCTTCTCGAATTGGGTCTATAGGAGGGTTTGTTACCTGAGCAAAATTTTGAAAAAAATAGTCATATAAAAGCCTGTTTTTATCTGATAACGCAGCTAAGGGTATGTCTCTTCCCATTGATCCAATTGGATCTTGCCCCTCTAAAATCATTGGCTCAAGAAAAAATTTGAGATCTTCTTTATTATACCCAAATGCTTGCTGTAAATCTAATAAAACACTATCCTCTGGCAATGTTTTATTTGTATTAAAATCAATTGATTTAATATTAACTTTCGAATTTTTAACCCACTCGTCATAAGGATACAAATTAACTAAGTTATCCTTAAGCTCTTCATCTGAAATTATTCTTTTTTCATCTAAATCAACCAGAAGCATTTTTCCTGGTTGTAACCGCCATTTTTGAATAATCTTATGTTCTGGAATATCTCTAAGAACACCTACTTCTGATGACATTATAACCAAGTCATCATCTGTTACGACATATCTAGCTGGTCTTAAACCATTGCGATCTAAAGTAGCAGCAACTTGAACACCATCAGTAAAAGCCATTGCAGCTGGTCCATCCCATGGCTCCATTAATGCAGAGTAATATTCATAAAATAAAGATCTTTTTGGATCCATTAATGAGTTATCTTTCCAAGCTTCAGGTATCATCAGCATCATTGCATGAGGTAGTGAATAACCACCCATTACAAGAAGTTCTAAAGCATTATCAAATGTTGCTGAGTCTGATGGTGATTTTTCAATAACTGGCCATAGTTTCTTTAGATCATCTCCTAAAAGTTCAGAATACATACTATATCGTCTAGAGTTCATCCAATTTGTATTCCCTTTGACAGTATTAATTTCACCATTGTGACATAAATATCTAAAAGGTTGGGCTAGACGCCATGACGGAAATGTGTTTGTTGAAAACCTTTGATGGAAAAGAGCTATAGCAGTTTTGAAATTCTTATTTTGAAAATCAATATAAAATTTTGATAGGTTTGGTGCTAATACCATTCCTTTAAATATTATCGTTCTCGTTGAGAGTGAAACAATGTAAAAATCATCGCAATCATCTTGTAATTCTTGTTGAAGTAAGAAAAGACTTTGCTTTCTTATTACATATAATTTTCTTTGAAATTCTTTTTCAGTTTTTGTGTTTTTTCCTTTTTGAATAAAAAATTGCCTAATAATCGGCGCATTATTTTTTATAGTTTCTCCTAAAACAGAATCATCAACTGGAACATCTCTCCATCCAATTAGAGATTGACCTTCTTTTTTGATTGCTTCTTCAACTGATTTGATTGCAGAACTAGCTCTATTTTTTTCGGGAGGCAGGAAAATCATACCGACCCCATAATCACCAATTTCCGGAAGTTTAATATCAGTTTTTAAAAATTCTTTTTTAAAAAAATCATGTGGTATTTGAATTAAAATACCAGCGCCGTCACCCGCTAAAGGATCAGCCCCAATAGCACCTCTATGGTCAAGGTTATGAACAATCTCCAAGGCTTGATGAACTATCTCATGTTTGGGTTCATTTTTAATATTTGCAATAAAACCAAAACCACAATTCTCATGTTCGTTAACTGAGTCATATAAACCATATTTTTCAGGAAACCCCATGTTGTTCAATTTTTTAATACTCATTTAATTCCTGTAAATCTATAAAATCAATCAACTATGATTTATACTTAATTTATTTATTCCCTAATGAAGAAAGTGGAACATAAAGAATTTACATTTATTTGTAAAATTATTCATTATATGTCAGATATGCATAAATTGCATTACAAAATTGATTAACAAATTAATTAATAATCTCTGCTTCCTTAATCATAAAATCCTTAAATGCCTTAATTCTAGAATCATTTCTCAATTCATAATTAAAACATAAAGAAATTGACATTTTAGGTCCTTCTAGTTGGGACAAAATTTCTGTTAATTCTATCATTTCAAATTCCATCCAATCTGGTAATGAGGCTATTCCCATACCAACCTCTGTAGCCTTTGCTATACCATATATACTAGAAACCTCTAAAATTGGCTTTCTTGGCCTTTTATTTTCTTTTCCAATTGTTAATAGCCAATTCAAGCGATGTCTATCAAGAGGGGGTTGTGCGTCTTCTCCATAAGATATTATTTTATGATTATCTAAATCACTACTAGTTTTAGGATATCCATTTTTAGAAATATATTCATTTGATGCGAATATCTTATATCTACAGTCAGCTAATTTAATTTGAATATCGTCTTGAGAAACACTAGGTGTCATTCTAACCTCAATGTCAGAGTTAAAATTGGTAACTCGAGGTTCAGAATCTCTTAAGCTAAGCGCAACATTAATTTCTGGAAATAAATTTTTGAATTTTGACATTCTAGGAGCAACCCATAAAGCCCCAAACGCATTTGTAGCACTAACATTCAATCTACCCGATGGAACGTCCATATCCTCAAGAAGTTGGTTGTGCGTCTTGCTTATATCAGAAGCTAAAATTTGAACAGAAGAAGATAATCTCATACCGGCTTTAGTTAAAGAAATTCCATCTGAGTTTCTTAAAAAAAGCCTAACACCCAATTCATTTTCTAGTGCCTTCATTTGTCTGCTCAATGCAGACTGACTCATTTGCAAGATATAAGAAGCTTCGGTAATATTTCGAGTTTGGGCAACGATATTAAATAATCTTAACCTATCCCACTTCATAAATAACCTCTATAATCTTTTAAATTTTATAATAATCTTTTTAATAAACATCTAATAAATATCTTTTTTCTTTTTTTAAAATTTTTAAATATTCCAAAGCTTTTTTGTCGTCACATTTAAGCTCTTTTGCAATTATATTTTTAATTGTGACTTCAACATCTTTAGCCATTTTTTGAGCATCTCCACATACGTATATTATTGCACCATTTTCTAACCATTGAAAAAATTCATAACTTCTTTCATAAATTTTATCCTGTACATAAATTTTTTTACCTTGATCTCTTGAAAAAGCAGTATCTAAATTATTCAAAATTTTTTCTTCTACAAAATTTAAAATTTGATCTTCATATATAAAATCATTTTTCCTGGTCTGAGCACCAAAGAACAACCAATTTTTCCCATTACTCTTTAGATATTTTCTCTCTTGTATAAAAGATAAAAAGGGCGCCACACCTGTACCAGGACCAATCATAATTATTGGCTTATTTTGGTTATCAGGTAATTTGAACAATTTATTTGGAATTAAGAAGACCTTTATTTTATCACCTAATTCACAACTATCAGATAAAAAAGTTGAGCAAACACCATCATAATCTCTTGTTTTTCTTTGCCATCGTTGAGTTGAAACAGTTAGATGCACTGAGTTTTTAAAAATTAAGTTACTTGATGCAATAGAATATGCTCTATGCTGGAGTGGTTTTAAAAGAGTTAAAAAATGCAATACATCAAATTTAAGACTTTCATCCAAATTCATGAAATCTAAAACGTCTTTTCCATATTTAAAATCCATCAACATATTTATGTTTTTAGTATCTAAAGAATAATTTAATTCTTTATGATTAATATTATCATTAACAAACTTTATTAATCTGTTCGTTGGCGTAAGAATCTCAAATTTTTTTTCTAGTAACTCATAAATGTTAAGATCATATCCTTCGGGTATGTATGTAGGATTTATTTGTAATCTATTTATAACAGCTCTTACCAAAGTATTATTATTTACTGGGAAAATTCCTAAGCTATCTCCAGGTTGATAAATAATACCACTATCACCTAGAGAAATTTCATAATGAAAAACTTCTTTGTTTGACTGTTTGCCAGATAAAAGTTTTTTAGAAGTGATTTTAGCTAAATATGGGTTTTGTTTATTCCAATTCATGCAATTACAGCTTAAAAAATTTTAAAAGAAATTAAAATAATAATTAATCCTATTTTTAATTAGATATTATCAATATATAAGATAAATAAAGTTTATGTAAAAGATAGAGTTTTAAATGGCTTTAGAAATAATAATTATTTTATCATTGATTCAAGGAATTACAGAATTTTTACCTATTTCATCTAGTGCCCATCTAATCATAATACCTGAATTTTTTTTTAATATAGATTCTAGCAGAGGATTTGACGTCTCTCTTCACTTTGGGTCTTTATTAGCTGTAATATATTATTTAAAGAAAGATTTAATGAAAATAATTTCAGATACAATGTATTTTAAAATAGATAACGAAGGCTTTATTATTTTAAAAAATCTAATAATTAGCACTATACCCGTTATTATTGTAGGATTTTTGGTTCATATAAATAATTTTGATATAATTAGAAGTTTAGAAGTCATTGGATGGACTACCCTAATATTTGGAATATTATTAGGTGTAGCAGACAGAAATCTTAAAGTTATAAAATTTTTTAAAAATTTGAATTTAAAGGACGCGCTTGCAATTGGTATTGCTCAGACGCTAGCAATTATTCCTGGAACCAGTAGATCCGGCATTGTTATAACCGCCGGGTTATGGATGGGTTTCAGCCGTTTTGATGCATCTAAATATTCTCTTTTATTATCAATTCCAGTTATAATAGCTGCAACTACTTTAGAAAGTATAAACTTGTTCATCGAAAAAGGTTTCTTTTTTAATAATGAAATGATTATGGGTATGATTTTAAGTTTTTGCGTCGCCTTAATTACGATTAGGTTATTTATGAAATGGATTAATAGAGCTTCACTTAAAATTTTCGTTGCATATAGAATTATGCTTGGAATTCTTATCTTGGTATATGCTTACATTTAACTTATTTTCATTTATATATTTTTAAAAGTTCAGTTTGCATATCTGATATTTTAATACCTAAATCTTTTAACCCAGGTAAACCATTTTTTAATATATTATCTGTTTTAAGAAGTATCATTTGATCCACTGTAAATGGAGGATTAGGTAAATTTTGTAAAAAAAATGCAGGGATCATCATCAATTTTGGATTAAGTGGAACAAGAAGCCTTTTAATATTTTTAATTTCTAATAAAATTTTTAACAATTCTTCAAAAGAGTAGATTGAATCTCCTGCTAATTCAAAGATGTTATCTTTATTTTTCTTATCATTTAATAATTTAATTATTGCTTTTGCAACATCATCAACAAAAACTGGCTGGAATTTTGTTGATCTAGAAATTACTGGCAAAAAAGGAGAAATCTTAGTCATGTCAGAAAACTGTCCAAAAAAATTATCGCCTTTACCATAGAGTAATGAAGGTCTTAAAATTGTTCCATTAGGAAAATGTTCTAGCAGTTGGTTTTCACCCTCTGCTTTACTTCTAGAATATTTACTTTCAGAATTTTTAGATACACCAAGTGCAGAAACATGAATTAGTGTTTTAATTTTATTTTTTGAAGAAATTTTTCCTAAAAAAGCAGGAATATCTTTATGTACTCTAAAAAAATCACCACTTTTATTTTCAAAAAGAATACCACATAAATTAATTATAGATTCTACATTTTTAATATTTTCTTCAATGATATTTAAATTGTTAATATTCCAATGAATACATTTGATATCTCTATCAGGAAAAATTTTATTTAAAGTTTTTTGATAATTCTTCTTACGCGTGAATAAAATAATTTCAGCATTTTCGTTTACAAGTAATTTCAATAATGATTTTCCTAAAAATCCACTGCCCCCAATAACTGCAATTTTTTTATTTATATTTGTTCTCATCGGATTTACCTTTTATGCTATATTGAAAAATAATTTTGTTTGTAGATTTATTGAACTACTTATTATATTTAATCATGACACTTATTTTTTAAAGTTTTATGGATAATAAATGACTTATTTTTTATATCATGATGATATTTCATCTGAAGTGAACTTTGGTGATGTTATAGCAATTGACACAGAAACAATGGGACTCAACATTAATAGAGATAGATTATGTTTGATACAGCTATCAAGCGGAGATGGAAATGCGCATCTCGTTCAAATATCCAAAAAAAGCTTAGAAAGAGAAAATAATTTTCCCAATCTAAAAAAAATTTTTAAAAATCCAAATTCAACAAAATTATTTCATTTTGCAAGATTTGATATAGCTGTTTTAGAAAAAAATATATGTAAATTAAATGGTCCTTTATACTGTACAAAAATAGCATCTAAGTTATCGAGAACTTTTGGTGCAAAACATGGTCTAGCGGATTTATGTAAAGATCTTTTGAATTTAGAATTAGATAAACAAAATCAAACTTCTGATTGGGGATTAGAAAACCTAAGTGAGTCTCAATTAAAATATGCCGCTACAGATGTTCTTTATCTTCACGAAATAAAGAATAAATTAGATCAATTACTTATACGTGAGAATAAAGAAAAAATTGCAAAAAAATGTTTTGAATTTTTGAAAACACGATCAGAATTAGATTTAATTGGATTTGAAAATTTAGATATTTTTGCGCATTCATAAATTAAAACTTAACAAAAATTTTAAGATAAAATGAAAATAATTAGTGGTAAAACAGTCTTCGCTTCTCTAGTTTTTCTTCTTATTCTGAGTTTTGTGGTTAATAATTTTTTAAACGACAATGACTTCTATAGAGACAAAGATGTATATAAAAGAAGATCGCAAAACCAAGATAAAATAATTGGTGTTGAGATAAGACAACAAAATAAACAAGGAGATAAATTTTTAATTATTGCTGACACCTTAGAAGAAATAGAATCAAAAGAAAAGAAGGTCATTTTAGAAAATTCTTTAACAACAATTGATCAAAAAGGTGTTTTAACTAAAATTTCTGCAGGAAATGCAATTTTAACTAATGATTACAATGATTTCATTTTTTCAAACAAAGTCAAAATCACAAAGAAAACTAGAAAATTCACCCTTAAAACACAAACATTAACTGGAACTTTCAAAAAAGGTAATTATCATACAAATGATAATGTTGATATAGTTTCTGGCAGTACAGTTATAGAAGGTAAAGGTCTTCAAATTAAAAAAAATGGTGAATATATAAAAATAAAAGGAAAAGCAAAATTAAGGATGCTTTTATTACAGAAAAATGCCTACTAAAAAAATAATTATATTTGTTTTTATTTTGTTTGCCTCCTTTTCACAATTTGTCTTGGCTAAAGCCAATAATAACAAGTCAGAATTAACTGTAGAGGCTGACGAATCATTAGAATGGTTTGAAAAAGAAAAATACTATCTTGCAAAAGGAAATGTTATTTTAAAAAAAGACGGTGTTACTCTAAAAGCAAATACTGTTAAAGCTGATTATGTTCTTCAAAATGGAGAAAATATTTTGAAAAAAATAATTGGAAAAGAAAAAGTTATACTTACTAAAGAAAATACTATAGCAACTGGTCAATACATGACATACGATTTAGAGGATAAGATTGCGAGGATATCAGGGCCTTTCCAAACATTTTCATCTCCTTCTGGATATGTGGAATCAAAAAAATATATTATATTTGATGATGTAAACAACAAAGCCGAAGCCGAAGGAAATGTTAAAATAATTTTATCAAATAAAACAATAATTTATGCAGATAACGTTAAAGCTGATTTTGAACCTACTAACAAATCTCTTAAAAAGGCTATTGCTCAGGGGAATGTTGTCATTGAAAATAAGGCCAAAAGTAGAAAATCAAGAGCTGATTTGGGAGTTTATAATTCTAATGACGAAATCATACAATTAACTGGTAATGTTGTAATTATTCACAAGAAATCGAAACTTTCAGGCTCCAAGGGTACTACAAATTTAAAAACTGGTGTTAGTAATATTATTGGTGATCCAAAAAATAAAAAACGTGTTCAAGGAACTTTTTCTCCCATTAAAAAACAAAAAAAAGGAGATTAAATTGACTAGTTTAGAAGAAGAGCTTAAACGCTTAAAATCATCTTTAATAGATCAAAACTATAGAAATGATTCAATATCTCATGCTTTAAATAAATCTGAAAAAAATATTTCTAACCAAAAATTAGGAACATATTCTATTTCAAAAACATACAACAAAAGAAAAGTAGTTAATAAGGTCTCTTTACACTTAAATAAAGGAGAAGCTGTTGGTCTTCTTGGTCCTAATGGTGCTGGCAAAACTACTTGCTTTTACATGATAGCAGGGCTTATTGACACTGATGAAGGTGACATATTTTTAAACCAAGAACGTATTAATCACTTGCCAATGCATGTGCGAGCAAAAAGAGGTATTGGATACTTACCACAAGAATCCTCTATTTTTAGAGGATTAACAGTTGAAGAAAATATTTTATCCGTTTTAGAAGTACAAAAATATGATAAAAACCATAAATTTCAAATTTTAGAAGAATTATTAGCTGAATTCAATTTAAATAAAATAAGAAACTCAAATGGTGCCACATTGTCTGGGGGTGAGAGAAGAAGGACTGAGATTGCTCGAGCCTTGGCGTCAAACCCAAGTTTCATTCTTTTAGATGAGCCACTTGCTGGTATAGATCCTATTGCTATTAATGATGTAAGAAACTTAATTAATAAATTGAAATCAAAAAATATAGGTGTTCTTATTACAGACCATAACGTTAGAGAAACACTAAGTATAGTTGACCGAGCATATATACTTTTTGATGGGTCTGTTATAATGTCAGGTAGTCCAAGTGAAATTAAAATAGACAGGACAGTTAGGGATGTCTATCTTGGAGAGAATTTTTAAAACTAAATTTTTAAATTATAAACTTGACTGATATTGAAGTTAATATTATTTAACAATCCGAAATTATATATTCCTAAAATTAAGGATAAATTATGAATATCAATGATATGTTGTCTGATGATGCTTTTCTGATGAATTTTGATGGCACTAGTAAAAAACAGGTTTTAGAAAAACTAAGTAAATTAGCAGAAATTAAACTTGGAATTAATTCTAGATCTCTTTTAGAAAATTTAACAAAGAGGGAAAAATTAGGCTCTACAGCCGTAGGTAATGGTATTGCTATTCCACATGCTAATGTGGCTACTATTGATAGACCTTTTATCTTTGTATCTACATTAGTTAATGGATTAAACTTTAATTCTACAGATGATCTACCTGTTGATATTATTTTTTTATTAATAGCCCCAGATAACAAAGGTTCAGTACATTTACAAGCATTAGCTCTTATTTCACGGTTACTAAGAAATAGAGAGCTCACAACAAAATTAAGAGGTTGCAAAAGTGCTGAGAGTGCTTTAGCTGTAATTTCTCAATCAATTAGTGACGAAGCTGCTTAATAAATCATTTGTTTACTTGATTTAATATTGGTTTTTTATTTATGTAATTTAAAATAGAGTTAATTGCTTCAGTTGCTATATCGTTAAAACACTCATCTGTCCAACAAAGAGCATGCGGAGTTATAATAACATTTTCATACTTTAATAATTTACTATCTGTTGAAAGTGGTTCATTTTCAGTCACATCTAAACCAGCACCAGCAATTTCTTTAGCTTCAAGTGCATTTTCCAAATGACTTTCATTAATTACAGGGCCTCTTGATAAATTGAAAATATAAGCACTTTTTTTCATATTTGAAAAAAAAACATCCTGAATGATACCTTTTGTATTATTATCAAGATTGCAGAGAATTACAATAAAGTCACTTTTACAAGCTAACTCAATCAGATCAACTTTTATTGCACCAATTTCAGATAATTGCTTTTTAGATTTAAATGGGTCATTGGCTAAAATGTTTTTAAAAAAAGGCTTTGATAACTTAATGGTCTCAGTGCCTATACTTCCTGCTCCTATAACCCCTAATGTCTTTCGAGCTAAACCTGTACCCATAAAATTAGTTCTTTCATTCCATTTGCCACTCCTTACAAGATGATCTTTTTGTAATAATTTTCCAGAAGCCGCAAAAATCATTGTTAAAGCTGCAACAGCAACTGGTCTTCTAACTGCATTAGGAGTATTAGTAACTATAATATTTTTCTTTTTCATAGCCTCAATATCAACAGAATCAAAACCAACACCAAATCTAGAGATTATTTTTAAT
>CACHVW010000037.1 GCA_902583415.1 uncultured SAR116 cluster alpha proteobacterium
TATTGTAAAATAATAATATATCGATTTAATTTATATTTATGAGGATTAAAATGATTAATAGAATATTGATACCAGATATACTTCAGCCAGTAAGTCACTATTGTCATGTAGTTGAAGCAAATGGTGTTGTCTGGGTTTCAGGATTAGTAGGCATGAATTTTGATGAGACAATTCCAGAGAGTACAAAGGATCAGTTTGATATTGCCATGAGAGATCTGAATACTTGTCTTATTGCAGCTGGAAGCTCGTCAAATGATGTAGTTAAAGTGAGAGTTTTTTTAACTGACATTAGAGATAGATCTATTATTAATCCAAAAAGAATTGAATATTTTGGAGAACATAGACCTGCATCTACTTTATTGGAAGTATCTGCTCTTGTAGACCCAAGAATGAAAGTTGAAATTGAAGCTGAAGCAATTGTTACAAAATCATAATAAGAGAGAAATTTAGATGGACTTAATTAAACTAAGCGCTAATGAAGCATTAAAAATGATGAAAGAAGGCAGTCTTTCTTCTGAAACGTATGTTAAAGCATTTTTAAAACAAATAGAATTACGAGAAAATGAAGTTGGCGCTTGGATTTTTTTAGATCCTAAACTTGCATTAGATCAGGCAAGAGAAGCTGATAAAAGATGGAAAGATAAAACAGCAGGTAAGCTAAACGGCCTCCCAATTGGCATTAAAGACATCATCGATACAAAGGACATGCCTACAGAAAATGGATCTCAATTATGTAAAGACAGAAAACCATCTAAAGATGCTCATTTAGTTAAATTGCTGAGAAATGAGGGCGCTGTTATTTTAGGTAAATGTGTAACAACAGAGTTTGCCTTGTCAGGTCCTGGTAAAACAAAAAATCCAAAAGATTTAGAGTGTACTCCAGGTGGCTCTTCATCGGGTTCTGCAGCTGCTGTATCAGACTATATGGTGCCGCTAGCAATTGGTTCGCAAACGGGTGGTTCTGTTTTAAGACCTGCATCATTCACAGGTATATTAGGATTTAAACCAACCTTTGGGACAATATCAAGATCTGGAATGTCACCTATTTCTCAAAGATTAGACCACCCTGGTATTTATGCGAATTGTGTGGAAGACATCGACTTAGTTGCTTCTGTTATTTTATCATATGACAGTGAAGATTTAGATATGATCCAAAATTACCAATATAAAAACGATCACAATTTAAACAAATCACTTAAATTTGGATTTGTTAGAGGACCTGTTTGGAATTTTGGTGATGAAGATATGAAAAATGGAATTGAAGAGTTTGTAAAAGATTCACAACTTGATATTGAAGAATTAGACCTTGGAAAAGATTTTGAAGATGCAGCTAAAGCGCACGAAATTATAATGAACGGCTCTATAGCAAATTCTCTTATTAATTATTATCAAGCTGATAAATCTAAGCTTCATCCCTTTACAGTCAAAAGAATAGAAGCAGGAATACCAGTATCTGCAAGTGATTACGTATCAGCAATAGAAAAAGCAAAAAAAATGGAACAAATTTTAAGACAATTCTTTCTTAAATATGATGCTATTATTACCCCTTCAGCACCAGGACAAGCTCCTCGTGATCTCATGAATACTGGAAATGCAATTTTTAACGGATATTGGACTATGATGGGAGTTCCAGCAATCAGCCTTCCTTTTTTAAAAGGAGGCAACAATTTACCAATAGGCATTCAATTTATCACAAATTGGAAAGAAGACTTTAAATTATTAGAAATTTGTAAGGAAGTCTTAAAAAAAGAAAAGCTTGCTGACTAAAGCAGTCAGCAAGCTAAATTAATTATGTTTTTAAAGTAAACCTATTTTCTTCATGTAAGATAGATTTGACTCTAAAGCCTCTTTTGCAAGTGGGCTTTTTGAAGCAGCAGAATTCCATGCATCAACTGCAATTTTTCTAAACTTAGCTCTTTCAGATACAGGCCAGTCGATGATTGTCAAATCACCTGCAGCTTTATCCTTAGCAACTTGAGCTCTTCCTTCTAAACCAGCATCTCTGAGTTTAGCTGTCCAAGTCCAGTAGGTCCAAATTGTTAAAGCTGTCTGATTTTGCTTACTCAACTTATTAAAAACTTTCTTGTTAATAATGGTCTGTAGGTTAGCCATTGAGTGAATACCCGGATACAATGGATACTTAGCAATTTTATGGAAACCACTAGCATGGTTGTTTATGTAAACTGAAGCGTCAGCAGCATCAACAATACCTTTTTCTAATGAAGTATAAACCTCAGAGAAAGGGATCGATGAAGGTGAAGCACCTGCTCTTCTGAAAACATCGGCAGCTAAACCTTCAGGTGATCTGATTTTAACACCTTTTAGATCAGCAACTCCATTAATTGGAACCTTAGAAACGAGAGCTTCTTTTCCATATGGCCCACAACCTAAGACATGAATTTTATTTGGCAATACACTATCATAGATTTTTTGAAGCATTTCTTTTCCGCCACCATGCATACAGTATTCTTGATATTGCTTTGGTGTATCATATCCTGCGATCAAATCACCCATGATTGCAAATGCTGGGTCTCTTCCCGCAAAATACGCTATAGCATTGAAGTCACCATCAAGTATTCCGTTAGCTACAGCATCAATAGTTTCTCTGTGAGGCACCACTGACTTTGTAGGCAAACCTTCAATCTGAAGTTCTCCATTTGTTAATTCAGACAAGACCGGTGCATGTCCAGCCATATAAGTATGGGCCCAATCACCTGCTTTAGAACTCATCTGGAATTTTAATTTTTTTGCACTAGCTGCACCGGTAAAGGTTAAGCCAGCTACTACTAAGGCACTTATTAATATTTTTTTCACTACATTCCTCCTTTTGTGAAAATCAGCTGAAACCATCAGCGATATAAAACATCATCCATGTAATTAAAACCGCGAAAGCAAATCCAGCAATCCAAGCCCAGGGACCGTAGGTATCTACATGATCGCTTCTAACAGGTTTAGCCACAATTTCCTCCTTGGTTCTTGACATAGTAAAATTTATGTTTCTAATTAATGTTAATGTGTTAATTGTTTATAATGCAAGTAGAAAATTCAAATTGGGGGAAATTTAATGGCAGAAACAGTCCAAAAGCATGATTTAGACTTGGATAATATGGAAAATTTTGAGACTGGAAAAGATCGTTTTGCTTTCTATGACCACTTCAGTAAGTTTTCTGGGCTAGCTGTAGCGCAACTTTATTTAATATGTGCTGCTGTAACGGGATACGAAGTTATTTCTAGATATGTTTTTGACAACCCAACCCAATGGGTATTTGAAGTTGTTATGGTTTTAGCTGCAACTGCCTGGATGTTATCTGCAGCTTATGTTACGCTTCACAAACGTCACATTGGTATAACTGTCTTTTATGTCATGGCATCTGATAGGGGTAAATGGTGGCTCGACTTCATTGCTTATATTGTAGGTATCATAGCTTTGTGGCTACTTATAGATGACTCAGTTGTTCGTGCGCTTGAGTCTGTTATGATGCTTGAAAAAGCAGGTAGTGCATGGAACTCACCACAACCAATGATATTAAAATCAATGCTTACTATTGGAGCTTTTACTTACATTATGCAGTTAATGATAAACCTTTACAGGCACTTTAGTTCTAATATTGCTAAAATGATAGTTTTAACCCTTTGTGGTTTAATCATGCTTAGAATTATTAGTGTTTTTATCGTTTTTTTCATCGGTGAAGAAAGTTTTTTTGGATATTTAAATTCAATTTATGCTGTTGTAGGAAGTTATATTAATCCACAAGATTATCTTAATATGCAAGATATGAATATTGGTACAGCAAGTTTGTTAATTGTTGCGTTAATGCTAATATTAATGATGACTGGTATGCCTTTGGGGGTGGTTACTTTATTTGTATCAGTTCTTAGTGCGCTTTGCTATTATGGATATGGTGGCCTATATTTAGTTTCTATTAATGCTTTTGGATTATTAGAAAAATATCCATTAATTGCTGTGCCGTTATTTGTGTTAATGGCTTCAATTTTAGAAAGAGCTGGAGTGGCTGAAGATTTATTTGACGCCATGTCAATATTTGCGGGTAAGTTACGTGGTGGCGTTGCCATTCAAACAATTGCTGTAGCAGTTGTTTTAGCTGCAATGTCAGGTGTTATGGGCGGAGAAATTGTTATGCTTGGCTTAGTTGCTTTACCTCAATTGCTAAGATTAGGTTACGACAGAAAAATGTCTATTGGTCTAATTTGTGCATCTGGTGCTTTGGCAACTCTTATTCCGCCGAGCATTATAATGATCATTTATGGATTATCTGCCCAAGTTGCAATTGGTGATTTATTTATGGCTGGAGCTGTTCCTGGTTTGATGCTGGCAGGTCTTTATGCCATTTACGTACTTGCAAGATGTAATATAAACCCAGCAATGGCGCCAACCGCAGAAGAAGTTGCGAAAGCAAGACAAAAAGAAATGAAAATGTCTAAAGATAAGCTATATGCTGTGTTTTTAAGTATCTTCTTAATTTTCTGTGTAATGGGATCAATTTATGGCGGGATTGCCTCGGTAACCGAAGCTGCAGCTGTAGGTGTTTTAGGCGCTATTTTTGTTGCATGGTTTAGAAATGCTTATAGTTGGAACCTACTACAAGTAGCTCTTGCTGGAACAATGTCTACTGTAGGAACAATTATTTGGCTGATTTTAGGTGCAGTAGCATTTGTAGGAATTTATAATCTTATAGGTGGAGCAGATTTTATGAGATCGTTGTTTGAGGGATTAGGATTACCAGCTATAGGAATAGTTTTTGTTATGATGGGGATTTTAGTTATCCTTGGAACGTTTATGGAATGGATTGCAATAGCATTTATCACTGTTCCTGTGTTTGCACCTGTTGTAGTCGGAATGGCACCAGAACTAGGTTTAGAACCTGAGTGGGCTGCTGTGTGGTTTGGTGTATTATTCGTTATGAATATCCAAATTTATTTTCTATCACCACCATTTGGACCTGCATGTTTTTGGTTGAAATCCGTTGCACCAGCAGATATCACCTTACAAGAAATTTTTGTATCTGTTCTTCCATTCATAGCCCTACAAATAACCGGTATGTTATTAGTAATGTTTTATCCTGATATTGCTCTTTGGTTTCCAAAGTGGCTTGGATCATAAATAATCATTAATGTAAGGATGGATTTGTAACCAACCATCTAAAGTCATTTTGGATGATAGGTAAACTAAAAAAGCAAGACCTAAATATGACAGCCATTTAAACTTGGTTAATAATTTTACTATTGCGGTTGCAAATAGAGCCATGATTAAAATGGCAAAGGCAATTCCTAAAATCAACAATGTCTTATTATCTCTAGCTATTGCGGTTATGGCTATAACATTATCAAGAGACATCGAGATGTCAGCTATGATTATAGTTATAAGCGCACCTTTTAATCCTTTTCCAGATACATCTTTTTGAAGCTTTTCTTTATCTTTATCAGATGATGAGAATTCTTTTATGTCATTATAAAATTTCCAACAAACCCAAAAAAGTAATAATCCACCTAATAAAAGTAATCCAGGAATGCTTATTAAATAAGAAGCAATAAGAGCAAATAAAATTCTAAGAACCGCAGCAGCCATCAAGCCAATAAAAATTACTTTTTTACGACTTTCTTCTGGAACTGCTGCTGCTGCCATTCCAATTATTAGAGCATTGTCCCCAGATAGTACAATGTCAGCAATTATTATTTGAGTTACATCTAATATCCACTCAAGCAAATCTAAATTCTCCAAATTTTCGGATAAGTAACATTGTTTAAATCTTTTATCAATGAAGTCCTAAATTTAATTTAAACCAATTTTTATATTTTAATATTGATATGCAAATATAATAGACTAGTATCTCCTGAAACAAAGGGAAAAACAATGAATAAGGATTACAATTATATCATAGTTGGAGCTGGCTCTGCTGGTTGTGCTGTTGCAAATAGATTGTCAGAAAATCCAAATAATAAAGTGTTATTAATAGAAGCTGGTAGATCGTCACATCCTGTATCAAGGCTTCCTGCAAGTTTTGCACTTTTAATTGATAATCCTAAAGCTAATTGGAGATATAGATCTGAGCCTGAAGAAAATACTTCTAATAGACAAATCCCTATACCACGTGGAAAATTACTTGGCGGCTCAAGTTCTATTAATGGGCTTGTGTATGTCAGAGGCAATAAACTTGATTATGACACCTGGGCTCAAATGGGTAATACTGGGTGGTCTTATGATGATGTCTTACCATTTTTTAAAAAAATTGAGAATTATCAAGGTGAAATAACAGAACTTAGAAGTTCTAAAGGTCCCTTAAAAATTTCTGAAGTTGTGGATAGAAATCCAATTTATGATGCGTTATTTAAAGGTGCAGGTGAAATAGGTATACCAACCAATAAAGACTATAATGGTGATGAACAAGAAGGCATAAGTTATACCCAAACCACTATTTTTAAAGGTGAAAGAATGAGCGCAGAAGTAGCTTATTTAAGGCCAATAAAATCAAGAAAAAATCTTACGATTATAACTAATTCACTTGTAACAAAATTATTGTTTGATGGAAAAACATGTATAGGAGTAAAAATTAAAAACAAAAATAAAATAAAAGATTTTTTTGCCCAAGACGAAGTTATTTTGTGTGGAGGTGCTATAAATTCACCACAAATATTAGAGCTTTCTGGAATTGGAAATCGATCTATTTTAGAAGAAAAAGGAATATCTGTAGTTCATGAATTAAAAGGAGTTGGAGAAAATTTAAGAGATCATTTAGGTCCTAGATTAGTATATAATATTACTAAAAGAGGAATATCATATAATGATAAAGCTCGAGGTATCAATCTAATAAAACAAGTTCTAACTTATGCTTTTAAGAGAGAAGGTTTCTTAACTTTACCATCAGCTCCAGTTCTTGGATTTTTCAAAACAAGAAAGGAGTTAGTTGCACCAGATATTCAAGTACATTTTATTCCATATAAGGTTGTATTAAATAATGGAAAAAGAACCTTAGGAAAGGAACCAGGTATTACCTGCACTGTTAATCAAAACTTACCTGAAAGCAAGGGAACTATTCATATTAAATCAGACAATCCAGAAGAATATCCCAGTATAAAATATAATTTTTTATCGAGCCAGTTAGATAGAGATACTCTAGTAGCAGGCGTTAAATTAATAAGAAGACTAATGCAATCGGAAGCAATGAAAGAATTTTGTGATACAGAAACTCAACCTGGGTATAATTTTTCTTCAGATGAAGATATTATGCAATTTATCAGGAACAAAGCTGAGACGCTTTATCATCCTACAGGGACATGTAAAATGGGATTTGACCAAGAATCAGTTGTTGACAAAAATTTAAAAGTTCATGGAATAAAAGGTCTTCGTATTGCTGATGCTTCAATAATGCCAACGTTAGTCTCCGGAAATACAAATGCAGTTTGTATGATGATTGGTGAACGTTGTGCCGACTTTATGTTGAATAACTGAAAATGGTAAATAAATCTGATATAGAAACTTTTTGGACCCGAGGTGATATTCATTCAAGAATCCATAAAGCTATGTCGGAGGCTGGTTTAAATGATAGAAAATTAAAGATTGAAGATTTATTTCCTATTGATCAGTATCATGCTCGAGGCATTGCTGCTACTGTTGATCTTGCGAAAAGAATGCCAATCTTAGAAAATCAAAGAATCATAGATATTGGTTGTGGACTTGGAGGACCTGCAAGATATTTTGCAAAGCAATTTAAATGTTTCATAACAGGAATAGACATAACACCTAGTTTTATAGAAATTGGTAATAACTTTAACAATCTTACCTCAATGTCCAAACGAGTATCTCTTCAAATAGGAAATGGTGAAACTCTAGATTTTGAAGATGAAACTTTTGACGGTGGTTATTCGCAACATGTAACTATGAATATTAAAAATAGAAAAGAATTTTTTTTGGAAGCATTTAGAGTTTTAAAAAAAGAGACTTTTTTTGCGTTTTCAGAGCATGGATTAGGACCAGAAGGAAATCCAATTTTTCCATTACCATGGGCAGACACAGCGGAGATGAGTTTTTTATTCACTCCTGAAAGTACAATAACCTTATTAGAAGAAGTTGGATTTCACGATATTCAAATTATCGATACATCTGAGAAATATATCTCAGGCTATGAAAAAATGATTAATACTAAATCTAAAAATGAAAACCCTATTCTTGGAATTCATGTGATTGGTGGAGCTACAATGAAACAAAGATCTATTAACTCAATGAAGTCTATTAAAGAAAAGCGTACATTACCATTTGAGATTGTTTGTAAAAAATAATTTTTAAAAATTTAAAATTATTCTTTTATTCATTTTACCTTTATTTTCTATTTTTACAGATTTAACGTGATCAATCTCAGATGTTTTATTTACATGTGTTCCACCACATGGCTGAAAATCAATATTATCTCCAATTTTAATCATTCTTATTTGTCCAGATCCTCTTGGCGGTTTTACAGCCATAGTTCTGACCAATTCTGGATTTTCATCTAACTCTTTATCTGTGATGTTTGAAATATAAATTGAATAGTCTTCATCAATTAATTTATTAATTTTATTTAATACTTCCTCTTTGTCAGGCTTACTTTCAAGATCAAAGTCTAGACGACCTCTTCCATCACCTATAGATCCTCCCGTAACAGGAAAAGGTATTATTGAACATAACAGGTGAAGTGAAGTATGCACTTTCATGTGACTATATCTTTTAACCCAATTTAAATTTAATTTGACCTCTTCATCTTTGTTTAAACCATCAATATTTTCAATCAAATGAACTAATTTATTGTCAATATATCTAGTTCCATTAATGTTAAGAGTCTGATTGTCTACTGTAATTGAACCATCATCTCCAGGCTGTCCACCACCTTCTGGATAAAAAATAGTTTCATTTAGAACTAAACCTTCAGATACAATTTCTGATATAATTGTATTATGCTCTTTCAAATATGAATCGTTTCTGAATAACTCAATTGTCATTTTATTACCTTTAATATATCTTAGACTTTACTAACAAATCTCAAAGTAGAATGTTATAAAAATTTGCTAAATTGTAAATAAATTTGAAGGATAAATAAAATGGATATTAATGGTAAGAAGGCTATTGTTTTTGGAGGCACATCTGGGATAGGTCTCTCAGCAACTCAAATGTTATCTGATAAAGGTGCTCACGTGATAGCACTTAGCCGAAACCCTGATAAATTAAAAAATGTTCCCAAAAATGTTACAACAAAAAAAATGAATGTTTTAGACAGAGATGCATTAGAAAAGTTTTTTCAAGAAGTGGGCGAATATGATATTTTAGTTAATTCTGCTACAGGTGGTGCCAGAGCAGTTGGTCCATTTTTATCTATGGATTTAGATGGTTATAAATCGTCATTTGATAAATTGTGGGGATATACTAATGTAGTTAGGTATGGTACTAAATTTCTTAAGGATAATGGAAACATTGTCTTAGTTAGTGGCTCTCCTGCTAGAAAATGTAGACCTGGGCAAATTGCCATTTCATCTGTTGGCGGTGCTGTAGAGGCATTTGCAAGAGGTATAGCGCCTGAGATAGCTCCAAAAAGAATCAATATAGTTTCACCTGGAATTATTGATACCCCTATGAGTCCTCTTCAAGGCAAAGAAAGAGAAGATTATTATAAAAATACAACTAACAATAATTTAATTCCTAGAGCAGGAACTCCAGATGAAGTTGCAACTGGAATAATTTTTGCAATTGAAAATGAGTTCATAACTGGAACAACAATTGACATTGATGGTGGCTGGCTAATTTCATAAAGAATCAAAAGAGAGTATATTTTTAAACTCTCCCTCATCTATTTTACAAAATATTAAATCCAATAGGACTAAGTACCAAACCTAAAAAACCACCAAAAATTCCTCCCCAAACCACCAGCCAGCCTAGATGCTCCCTAATCATTTTTTGAATGATGATCTTTATATCTTCAGGGGATAAATCAGCTAATCTAGCATCTAATATACTTTCAATCTTTGATAATAAAGAAGCAGTAGTATCGGAACCATTATCGTTAGAAGTATTCTCAGTTACAAAGTCTTCAATAATTTTTTTTAATTTTTTAGTAAAAGGTTCTTTAAGAGGATCAAGAGCCTTTCTGCCACCAACCATTGCAAGCATACCACCTAATTGCGAACCCTCTATTGCTTCAACTAAACCTATAAAAACCTTATCAAAATCAATTTTATTAATTATTGTTTCGGAAGTACTAACTTTATTATCTAATAAAAAATTATTTATCTGGGTTTCAGTAAATAACTCTTTTAAAATAAGATTCTTTATTCCTAGTTTAATATCTTCGAATTTGTCTAGAATAACTCCAGATCCGTATAAAAGGGGTACTTTTTCAAACAACATATGTATAGCTAGCCAATTGGTTATACTACCTGATAAAGCAAATACTCCTGTGATTATAATGAATGAATGTTTATCTTGATAAAGATAACCTACAATTATGATTAATATTGATAATAAATTTGTTATTAAAGATTTATTCATTATTTATAAATCCTCATAAATTTAATTTATAACTTTGGTGCTTCAATCACTGGGTTTTTTAACACACCTAGTAACCCTATATCAACTTCAACAATATCCCCTGGAACCATGTATACAGGTGGATTCCTCTTATCTCCAACGCCACCGGGGGTGCCAGTAACAATAACATCCCCAGATGATAATGCTGTAAATTCTGATATGTAACTTATTAGTCTTGGAATTGGAAAAATAAGGTCAGCTAACGTAGCTTTCTGCATTACATTTCCATTTAACCTTAATTCAATTGGCAACTTTCTATAGTCACCTACTTCACTGGGTGTAACTAAATAAGGTCCAAACCCACCCGTTCCTGGAAAAGTTTTACCTGGGGTAAATTGAGAAGTGTGTCTTTGATAATTTCTTACACTTCCATCATTATAACATGTGTATCCAGCAATATGACTTAACGCATCTTCTTCGGAGATAAACCTACCACCTTTACCAATAACAATTGCCATTTCAGCCTCATAATCAAAACGATCAGAATTGTCGGGTTTAATTAAGGGTTGCAAGTGAGCAACTTGAGAATCCGCAAATCTTGTAAAAATTGTTGGGTTATCAACATCAGGTCTACCAGTTTCTTTTTTATGTTCTAAATAATTTAGTCCAATGCACATAATTTTTTCTGGATTTGGAATTACAGGTAAAAAAGTAAAATCTGAAAAAGATAAGTCTTTTGTTTTACCTGCTATGTACTCTTCTGCTTCATCTTCCATATTAAGTGAAATTAATTCTTTAATAGAATTAATTTCTGGATCTAATTTACCAGTAAGGTCAATAATTCCATCTCTAACAACTGCTCCAAAACCTGTTTTTCCTAATCTAGCAAAACTAAGTAATTTCATTTTATTTCCTCTCTTAAGATCTCATAATTGCTTTTCCCCATAAATTGAGGGTTCTTTCTTCTTGAGGCCAGTTTTGTGGCGGTCGACCAACTACCGTTTCCAATTCAGCTGATATTTCTATCCAATTTCCATCAATATCTTCGATAAATACGAATAAATTATTACCTGGACCATGTCTACCGGGTCCCCACATCAACTTTACATTATTTTTAGAAAAATGATCACACCATATTTTTATATTATTCCATTCACCAGCTTCATATGAGTGATGATCCATTCCATTTTGTGAAGACTTAAAACACGCAATGGTATGATGTTCGTGATTTGACGTTGTAAAACAAGTTGCAAGTTCACCTGTATTTTTTACTACTCTATCAGTTACTTGAAACCCAAGTTTTCTCTGATAGAAATTTTGAAACTTTTCAACGTCTTTAGATGCAAAAGTTAGATGCTGTAATGGCGCATGAATACCTTGTGTAAAAAAATCATTCTCTTTTTTTAGGACGCCAAAACAAATCATATTATTATCAGGGTCTCTTATTGCAAAGGATCCTGATTGATAAAATTCTGAAACAAAATCATTAACTTCACATTTAGTTATTCTTAAAAATTCTCTGTATCTCTCCAAATTTTCTTCATTTTTACAAACCATTCCTGCATAGCCAAATGTTTTGTTTTTTCCTATTGACATTATTATTTTTCGACCAGGTCCCTCGCATAAAAACTTTTGGTTATTCAGTCTTGTTATCTTCATATCCATTACATTTGAATAAAATTCAGCTAACCTTTGTGGCTCTCGACTTTTAACTTCAAGATGGTGTAATGAAATATTAGCTTGAACAGCATCTAGAGACATATATTTACCTTATTGAATTTGTTTCATGATGATACTTTTGAATATCATCAAAAATTTCATTAATGTATTTTTCTACTAATAAACCATAAGTCGATAGGTTAGCATAAATTATGGGCTCATGCTCTAAAAGAAAATCTTCTGAATTGAATATTGAACTCAGAGACGCTTCAATGCCCAATTTTTTGTTACTGATTGAAACTGCAAAACCAATGAGACCTTTATCTACTTGACCCTCTGTAAAACAATATCCTTTTTTTTTGTCACTTTTTAAATCTTTCATGAAATTATCTTTATCTTCATCTGATTTAAAATTCTCTAAATTAATTAAATTTTCTAACCTTTTGCCTGTAATTTGCATAATTATTGCCCTGGAAGTTGCCCCGCACATTAGGGGCATTAATTTACCTCTTTGATAACTTGTATTTTTTTTAAAAGATGGACTTTTGTAGTCAGCAACGCACATCACATTATTTCCATAGAGTCTAGCTAAAACGTTTACACTTGTTATAGGATTTTCATTAGCTAGTTTTTTTAGAAATGGTTGTCCTGCTCTAACCAAAGGATCAGAAAAATTAATTATTCTGTTAAATTTAATGAATGCCGGTCCCAATCTAAAATAAGATCCTGAAGCACTTTCAAGAAATTCTGCTGTGATCATTTCTCGGACAATTCTATATATTGTGCTAGATGGGGTTTTAAGTGATTTTGAAATTTCCAAGACAGTCCAAGAACTTCTCTCTTCAGAGAAAAGGTCTAAGATTTTTTTATACCTTTGAAACCCAGACACTTTTATCCTTATGAAGCAAAAAATTGATTAAGATAAAAGCGAGAAAAATCTCTTAAGTCGCTTTTATCTGTACTAGCAAGAACAAACCGATCAGGTCGAATTATTAAAAAGTTTGAATTGAATTTTTTTAAAATTATTTCTAATTCTGGAATATCAATTGAACTATAAGTTCTAATTTTTAATAACTTTTCTTTAACCTTTTTATTGGTAATTAAAATTGGATGACATGAAAATAAATCATCAAATTCTTTATTAAAATTAATTTTAAGAGAAGGAAAAATTTTGCCTCTGTTTTTATCATTGAGATTACCTAACCCTTTTCCAAGTTTAGGCTTTATACTATTCATTTTTATTGTACCATCTTTCTCCTCATAAACAGTGTCTGATACCTTTGATCCACCAATTGAATTAAGTAACTCACCCATCTTCATTGCAGTATTTATATAATCTCTCACATTTGAAGATCTCTCACTTTGATAAGTATCTAGTAATTTTTCATTATGACCTTTTTTACAACATATGCTAATCTTCCAAGCTAAATTTGATGCATCTCTGATTCCTGCACACATCCCTTGCCCCATAAATGGCGGTGTCAAATGAGCAGCATCTCCAACTAAAAATTGACGACCCCTTCTCCATTTTTTTGCAATTGCTGATTGAAATGTATAAACAGTTTTTCTTTCAATCCTTGCTTCATCTTGGGACACCCATTGACTTAAAAATTTCCAAAGTGTTTTACTATCGAAAAAATTTTCTACACTTTCTTCTTCTTTAAGAGCTAATTCCCATCTTCTTCTTTTTCCTACATTTCTGCAGTACGTAGCTGGTCTTTTTGAGTTGCAATATTGTATTGTTCTATCTGGCAAATTTGTTTTTTTAATTTTTAAAATTAAATCTATAACAGCCCAACGTTGTTCGAAACCTAAATGTTCCATTTCGCTTTTAATTTGCTTCCTGAGAAAAGAGTTGGCGCCATCACAGCCTATTACATATTTGGACTTTACAGAAAAAATTTGGTTGGTTTTTAGATTTTTGTATTGAATTATTGAATAATTTTTATGACTTTTAGTTTTGGATACTTCAGAGTTTTGGGAAATAATTACCTTTTCAAATTTTTTTAATTTATGACGTAGGCTTCTTTCTAAATCAGGTTGATGAAAGCGATAACTAGGATACCATCCATTTTCTGTAATAACTTTTGGTCTTGGCCAATCAAGAAGAAGTTCTCCTTTTTCATCAACAAATTTTGTACCTTTATTAATAATTAATTTTTTTGTTAAACTTTTAGTTATTCCAATTGTATTAAATACTCTCATAACTTCATCATCAAAATGAACCGCTCGTGGAAGATTATATATACTTGCTTCTTTTTCTAAAATTAGAATGGATAAGTTATTCATAGCTAAAAGATTTGCTAATGTTCCACCTGCAGGACCTAATCCAATTATTACAACATCAAAATCTATAGTGCTCATTTTTTTCTAATATTTTGATATAACCAAGGACAATCAATTATCATGGGTGATCTTTTCCCTTGCTGCGCAGTTTCAATACGTTTTTTTCTAAACTTTAATCTTTCATCATCAGGTAAATATAATCTTTCATGCCCCCAGAAACTTGGACCCTCATTTGTTTCATGAGGAACCCATATAGTAGGATCAAT
>CACHVW010000038.1 GCA_902583415.1 uncultured SAR116 cluster alpha proteobacterium
TCGGAACATCTGCTATAGCTGACATTAATGACATAATACCTCAGTCAATACTTGAGATTAATGGTACAATTTTACGTTTGGGGATGCCGGTTGAACCTGGAAATTTAATTCTACTAGCTGAGATTGAAATTTCAAAAAAACATATTTCAATAATTGGCATGCCTGGATGTGCTAGATCTAAAAAAGAAAATGGAGTTGATTGGATTTTATGGAGGAAATTATGTGACTTAAAAATTTCTTCAGACGACATAAATCATATGGGTAATGGAGGTTTGTTATGACAAAGATTAGTTTTAATATTTATCATAATCCAAGATGTTCAAAATCCAGAATAGCCTTAGAAATTCTCAATTCCAAAACCAGAGACTTTAAAATAATAAAATACTTAGAAAATGGAATAGATATTATTGAACTCGAATCCATACTTAACTTAAATAAAATATCTAAAGACGAAATAATAAGAACAAATGAAAATACATATAAAGAATTAAAATTAAAAAAAAAGATTTGTCTAAAGATATAATAATTAATTTTATTCATAAATTTCCAATTTTATTGCAAAGGCCAATAATTTGTAAATATCAAAATAATAAATTAGTCCAATCAGTTATTGGAAGGCCTCCAGAAACAGTTCTAAGTCTGTTTGACTAAATTTTAAGTTTTAACTTGACCAATATGTGATTGTTTTTTTTTTCTAGAAAGTTCAATTTGTTTTTGACGTTCTTTAAATCTCTTTTTTTGTTTATTATCTAAAGTTTTAAAACAATGATGGCAACTCTCTCCTTGCACAAAGAACTTATGATTTTTATCATTTTGACTTATAGGCATTCTACAAGCAAAGCACATTTCATAATGACCTAGTTCTAAGTTGTGATCAACAGAAACTCTATAATCAAAAACAAAACAACTGCCATTCCATCTACTTTCTTTTTTTGGAATCTTTTCAAGATATTTTAAAATTCCACCCTCTAAATGATATACTTCTTCAAAACCAAGAGACCTTAAATAAGATGTTGATTTTTCACATCTAATACCACCAGTACAAAACATAGCAATTTTTTTATTTTTAATTTCAGGATCTTTATTTATTAAATTTTTATCAACCCAACCTGGAAATTCTCTAAAATTTTTTATATTTGGATTTAGAGCATTTTCGAAAGAGCCTATTGATACTTCATAACTATTTCTTGTATCAATTAGCAACAAATTTTTATCTAATATTAAATCATTCCAATTTTCTGGCTTAACATAATCTCCAACAATCTTTTTGGGTGAAATTTCTGGTAATCCAATTGTAACAATCTCTTTTTTTAGTCTTATTTTCATTCTGATGAAAGGATTTTTATAGGCAAACGAGTATTTAGGCTCTAAATCAATTAAAAAATCTAAACACCAAATTTTTTCTAATGCTACTGTAATCTCATTTTTTGTTCCTGCTATTGTTCCATTAATACCCTCTTTTGCTATTAAAATTGTACCTTTAATTTCAGTCTTATTGAAAATTGATTTTAAAGAATTTTGCAATGTAACGGTATCTAAAACTTCAAAAAATTTATAAAAAGCTGTTACAACTTTAACATCAGATGAATTTAGTTTTTTTTCATTTAGTTTTAAAAAATTAAGATAATTTGATTTAGGTGACATTTTGTTCTATTTAAAATTTAAACATAGGAAATGTAAGAATATTATCATAAATAACTATGTAAGTTAAAAAAAATTAAAAATTTATAAATTAATATGGAGAATTTAAATGTCAGAGATAATTATGGAACAAATTACCCTAGAAAAAGCAAATTTGATAATCCAAAACTCGATTAAAAAAGCAAGAGAAATTAAAATTAATCCTGTAATGGTTGTAGTCTTAGATCATCGTGGTGCAATCAAAGCATGTTTAGGAGAAGATGGAATAAGTAGTTTACGTTTTAAGATTGCACATGGTAAAGCAAATGGAGCTTTCCAAATGGGAATGGGGTCAAGAGCATTATTTAATAGAGCAGAACAACAAGCTTATTTCATTAATGCTGTAAATGCATTAACAAATGGTGAATTAGTTCCAGTCCCTGGAGGTGTTTTAATTAGAGATAAAAATAACAACATTATAGGTTCTGTGGGTATATCAGGAGATACATCCGATAATGACGAAATTGCTGCTGTTTTTGGTATTGAAGCAACTGGATTTAGACCTGATATTGGATAAGTTAATTAAAGTATAGTAAAATTAAAATAGGTAAAAATGTTAAAAATATTAATGAAAGAATCCCAATTAATGGTTTTTCAATGATTGGAACAATATTAATTTTTTCAATTCTTGAATAACCATCCAGAACTCTTTCTATAATTTTCATTTTTTTTACAATTTGATAATACATAATAGCTGAGATATGTACTCCGATTAATATATATAACAAATAATGAAGAATATTATGAATGTTGGTCCAATCACTTGTATGATTTGGTGTTAAAAACGAAAGTGGTCCATCATATAGAATATCATCACTCGAAAATAATCCTGACACAGATATTGATAATAAAACCATCATGAATATTAAAGTAGAATAGCATCCTATTGGTGTTCTAATTGATGTAATATTATTAGTTTTTGAAAATTGTGATAATGCATCTATAATTGAAAGATTAAAACTTGTGAATCTTGAATAATAAGTCCCAAAAAATCCCCACAATATTCTAAAAAAAACCAAACCTAACAATGCCACACCAAAATACTGATGAAGATCTAACATATTCAATTTTGCTGATGATATAGAACCTATGACAATAAGAATTAAACTTAAATGAAATAATCTCAAAGGTAGATCCCATATTTTTTTATTTCTTATATTTTCTTTCAAAATAATTTCTCTATGTTAATTATAATACTTATTTAAATATAGTTACTAAAAATGAATTTAAAATGGAATAGTAATATGCTGACTGCATTTTACGAGATTAAAAAAAAAGATAAAAACTTTGAAAAAATATTTGATGAGTTTGGATTGCCAGAAAATCTTGCTATAGAAAAAAATTTTAAAAGCATTGCAAAAATTATAATTGGACAGCAAATTTCAACAAATGTTGCCAAAAAAATATACGAAAAACTTTCTCAAAATAATATGTTAAACGAAGAGATTTTATCAAAAGCCAGTATTAAAGAATTAAAGCATTTTGGGTTATCTACACAAAAATCATTTTACATTAAGAATTTAGCTACATTGTGTTTAAACAATCAATTAGATGTAAGTTCCCTAGATAAACTATCAAGTGAAAAGGTAACCGACGTGTTACTTCCTATCAAAGGAATTGGAGAATGGACGATTAACAACTTTAAAATCTTTGCCTTACAAGATGTAAATGCTTGGCCTTCAGCTGACTTGGCACTTCAAGAAGCAGTAAAAATATTGACGAATTTAATTAGAAGACCAAATCAAGTTGAAATGGAAAAATTAGGAAAAAATTGGGAACCTTACAGAGGCGCTGCTGCCTTGTTCCTTTGGCATTTTTATAATAAAATTAAGATGAAATCTTCAAAATTATGATCACTAAAAATAAAATGGTAAAAATAATTGAATTAGCAAAAAAATGTAATGAATGTGCTCTTCATCATTTCAAAAAATTTGATAAAAAATCGATAGGTTATAAAGATGATAATTCACCATTAACAAAAGCTGATGTTGAAGTTAATAATATTGCCGTTTATGGATTACAAAAGTTATTCCCAAATATAGAAATCATTAGTGAAGAGCTTTATAATTCAAAACATATTTTTAAAAATAACAAATATTTTTGGCTAATTGATCCTATAGATGGAACAAAAGAATTTATAAACAAAAGTCCAAATTTTACTGTTAATTTTGCTCTTGTGAAACACAACTTACCCATTTTTGGTTTAATTGCTCAACCAATAACAGGAACAATTTGGTACAATTTTAATAATAAGGCTTGGAAATTATATAAAGATCAAGACTTTAAGAGTTCTCAAATAATACAATGTAAAGAAATAGATTATAAAAAACTCAGAACTCTTAGTAGTTTCAATCATAGGTCAAAAGATTTAGAGGACTGGATCTCTTTTGTTAAACCACTTTCAGATCAAAATATAGGATCTAGTATTAAATTTTGTTATTTAGCTGAAGGCAAGGTAGATTTTTATCCAAGAACATCACCTACTATGGAATGGGATATTGCAGCAGGACATAGTATTTTAAAATCTGCTGGTGGCAACGTAATTTCTGATTCTGGTATTGAAATTAAATATGGAAAAATGAAGTTTCTAAATAATATTTTTCTTGCTCACGGGAAAACAAAAAATATACCCAACACATTTTTAATAAAGTTAAAAAACAAAAACTTTGATAATTATAATAAAGATTTGCAAGAAAGCATTAATGAATTAAAAAAAGAAAATTTGGTAGTATTTCCAACTGAAACTGTCTATGGACTTGGAGCTATAGGTAATAGTGAAAAAGCAATTAAAAGTATATATAATGCAAAAAAACGACCATCAAATAATCCTTTAATTGTTCATACTTTTGATAAAAAAGAAGCAAAAAAATATGCTGAATTTACTAGTGCTGCAAATGTCTTAACAGAAAGATATTGGCCTGGTCCATTAACCGTCATTTTACAGACAAAACAAAATAATTTAGCAAAATCATTATCCCAAGGTAAAAGTACAATAGCTATTAGAGTACCGTCTCATCCTGTTGCCAGAGATCTTTTAGAGCAATTAAAAATACCTATCCTAGCACCAAGTGCAAATAAATCTGGTGGCGTGAGTCCAACAGAAATCAATCATGTGAAAGATGATTTTGGACCTGAATATAGAGGAAAAGATTGGAATTTATCTAAAATAATTGATTTTGGATCATGTGAAGTTGGGATAGAGTCAACAGTAGTCGATTGTAGAGGTGATCTTCCAATTATACTTAGACATGGTTACGTAACTTTAGAAATGATTTCAGATATATTTAATTCTGACATTTTAGGGTCTCAAGATTTTAATGAATTAATTTCACCAGGGCAAATGAAAAGTCATTATTCTCCAAAAGCCAATGTCTATATAAATCAAAAGTCAAATATTAGTGATAGTGCCTGGCTAACTTTTGGAAATCCTCCAAAAACATTGCAGAAAGAAAAGATTATGTTTAACTTAAGTCCAAGTGGAAATTTATTTCAAGCTTGTAATTTGCTATATTCTGGTTTGCGGTATCTAGACTCATTTGGAGTTAAAATTATACAAGTTATGCCTATTCCCATGATGGGCGTTGGTATTGCAATAAATGATAGATTAAAAAGAGCATCTTTTAAGAATTAGAGAAAATGGACAATACTGCTTTAGAAATAAAACTTAAGTCACTAAATTTAAAACATAATCCAATTTTCAAAAAAAATGATCATACCAAATATGTTCAAGATTGGAGAGGTCAATATAAAGGAGATGCTGCTGCAATATTAAAACCAATAAACACAATAGAAGTTTCAGCTATTATGAAATTTGCAAATGAAAATAAAATTGGTGTGGTACCTCAGGGCGGAAACACAAGTCTTTGTGGAGCAGCAACACCAGATAATAGTGGTACATCAATTGTGGTTTCATTTGAAAAAATGAATAAGGTTCGACAATTTAATAAACAATCTCAAACAATAATAGTGGAATCTGGGGTTATTTTAAGTCAGATACATGATGTTGTAGAAAAGGAAAATTTGTTTTTCCCACTCAGTTTAGGGGCCCAAGGTTCATGCATGATTGGCGGCAATTTATCTACTAATGCAGGTGGTGTAAATGTTTTAAAATATGGAAATACAAGAGAACTCTGCCTTGGACTAGAGGTTGTTGTGCCAAATGGCAAAATTATGAACTTAATTTCAGAACTTAGAAAAGACAATACGGGTTATGACTTAAAAAACCTTTTTATTGGCGCTGAAGGAACACTTGGAATAATTACAGCTGCCACCTTAAAGCTTTTTCAATTACCTAAAATGATTACCACCTTATTTGTAGAGACTAATGAAATTTCCAATGCTGTTAGGTTATTAAACACTTTTAAATCTCACTTCCCAGATAGAATTGAATCTTTTGAACTTATGCCAAAAAGTTTTTGGGAAGTTGCAAAAAATAATATTGATAATATTGTAATGCCCCTTGGAAAAATTCCTGAAATGGGTGTTTTAATAGATGTTTCTAGCTTTTCAAATAATGAAATTTCTCCTAATCAAAATGGAGAAGTTCAAATTATTAAATCAATTGAAAATGTATTAGAAGAATGTTTTGAGGTTAATCTTATATCTGACGCCACAATTTGCACAAATGAAAATCAAAAAAGAGCACTTTGGTCTATTAGAGAAGCAGCTGCTGAATCTGAAAAAAAAGAGCTTGAAAGTTCAAATCTCATAAAGTGCTTAAAACACGATATATCTTTACCAGTTGAATCAATAGATAATTTTCATAAAGATGCACAAATTATGATTTCTAATTTTTTACCTAATCTTAAAACAATTTATTTTGGTCATTTAGGTGATGGTAATCTTCACTATAATGTCTTTGGGAATGGATCTTTGCCTGATGGGTTTGAAGGAAAGAGTTTAGAATTAACAGAAGAACTTTACAAAATTGTCCATAATTATAATGGTTCATTTTCTGCTGAACATGGAATCGGTCAATTAAAAAAAGATAGTTTAAAAACTCATAAAGATGAAGTAGCATATTCAATTATGGGGTTAATAAAAAAACAATTAGATCCGCAAGGAATAATGAACCCAGGAAAAGTACTATTTTAAATTTCAATAGTTTAAAAAAATTATTTTTAAATTAATAATTGAAGTAAGTAAAAATGAAAATTTTAAGTATAATCTTTACATTAATAATCATTCTCTCCAGTAAATCTTTTGGAGAAACCAAAAATAATTTATCTTCAAATACCAAAGAGGTAGAGTTTACTAGTGATACAATAAAAGTTGACGAAAAAAACAAAATAGTTACAGCATCAGGTAATGTTATAATAATAAATGAAAATAGAAAAATTATTGCTGATAAGGTGGTTTACGATCAAAATATAGATAAGGCGATTGCAACAGGTAAAGTGATGTTAACAGAAAAAGACGGATCTATATATGAATCTAATGAGGTAGTTTTAACTAATGAATTTAAGTCAGTTGTTGCAATTCCACTCTTTGGAAAATTAGAAGATAAATCAAGTATAAGTGCTGAAAATTTCAAAAAAAACGATTTTGGAGAAAGTTTCTTTAACGAGGGTGTATACACAGCTTGTGATTGTGATTTAAAAAAACAAGAAACACCTATTTGGAGATTAGAATCTAAACAAATTCATCATGATCCAAAAACACAAACTATTTACCTCAAACACCCAGTAATGAAAATATTTTCTTTACCTGTGTATTATTTACCATATTTAAGCTTTCCTGATTGGACAGTTAAAAGAAGATCAGGTTTTTTGACTCCTACATATGGTTATTCTAATAGAAATAGATTTCATATTAAAGTTCCATATTACTATGCTCCTGAAAATGACCCAACATGGGACATGACGTTTACCACTCATCAAAATGGTAAAACAGGTCATGCAGATCAATTAAATATTAGGAAAGAATATGAAAATACATCTTTAGAAACAAACATATATAATGGTAATTTAGATACTAATAAATCAAATGGTGATAATGTATTTGCAGCAAACTTAAAAGCATTAACTTCTCTAAAAAATAATTGGGATATGACAATTGAAGGCAAATATGCTGATCAAGAAACATTTATGAGAAGGTATGGCTTTGATGGAGATACAAGTTACAAAAGTTACATTGAATTAAAAAAAATAAATAATAATTCAATATCAAATATTGAAATTTATAATATTCAAAACCTTGACGAAACAAGTAGTAATAACGAACCTGTTTTAGCTCCTTCAGTATCCCATCATATTTTTAACACTAATAAAAAACATGTTTATAATTATGACATTAAGCTTAATGCTCATTCAATATATAATGATGAAAGCTATGATATTAAAAGATGGTCTGGATTTGGAAATATAAATAAGAAATTATATTTTGAAAATTTATTATTAAATGCTAATGCTAATATAGGGCTGGATTTATATTCTATACAAGGAAGACCGTCAAACGATTCAAATGATAATAGATATATTGATAGAATTTCTTCTGGATTTTCAGTTGCAGCTACTAACCAATTTGACTTTATTAGTGAAACCTCTAGTTTTATCATAGAGCCCAAGATTCAACTAAGTTCCCTTTTTGCCACTGATAGAACTGACGAAGTCCCTAATAGAGATTCGTCTGAATTTATTTTAGATCAAGCTAACTTATTTTTAAACAATCAATATCAAGGAAGGGATAATATACAATCAAACGATAGATTGAATTTTGGTATTACTATTTTAGGAATGAATGAAACTTTTGGTGATTTCAACTTTTTTGTTGGTCAAAGCCAGAAATTAAGCGGAACTCAAAAAAATATTTCCATTGCTAATAAAAATAGACAATCGCATTTAATTAATTCAATAAGCTGGAATATAAATGAGATGTATAATTTTTCTTGGTTTTCTCTTTATAATCATCATGATTTAAAATCTGACACTTCAGATTTTCAATTTAATGGCTCTATTGATGGTTGGTCATATTCTGCTAATCATAGATCTGTTAATAAAGAATTTGTTTCTGATAATAATGATAGAGAAGAATTATCGTTAGGTTTATCAAAAAACTTTTCAAATTTTAAAACAAGTTATTCAAGAACATATGATCTCAAAAATAATGACGAAGAACTAATTTCTGAAACTCTAGGATTAGAATATACTGGTGGATATATGTTTGATAATTGCTTAACTGTTTTATTTGAGTATAAAAGTACTGGTGGTATTGCTGATAGAGATATATTACCTGAAGATTCTGTTTATTTGACATTTAGTTTCAGAAATCTTGGTGATTTTAAATATCAACCTAAGGCTATTACTAGAGTAATAGGTGAAAATATTAAGAACTAATCCATAACATATATAAATTTTTTTAATAATTCTTCTGCTAATTTTTTATTAAACACCTTTGGCACTTTAAAAACTTTTTGACGACCAAAATTTTCATAGACTTCTAAAACCTCTTATACGACATGATAGAGTGGTCTATTCATATAGTCGTCAAAAATTTATTACACTGCCCTTTTTGCGTTGATGAGACTAAACAAAAAAAACTACACGGAAACTACCATCAATTAATATTACATTAGCTTTAAGCTTAAAAGCCCACACAAAACTAACATACTCAATAAAATGTTTTCTATATTCATAAGTTTACGGTCGACCCCAATTTTCTATTTCCCCAAGATTAATCCAGTGTATGTCTATTCTTTTTTTCTCTTGTATATATCAACTTTATTAATCCAGTTTAATCAGTATCTACTGACATTGTTTTAGATGATGTATTTTTCAACACCTAAGTAGTTGAGTACACATACCATATTCAAAGTAAATTTTACATTTTTTTAAGTATCTTTTGAAAAGAAAATCATCGGCATCAAAAAGAGTTTTTTTTCATCTTTTGATTTTTTTCCATTATTTGGTTAAATCTCTCAGAATTGCAAAAAAATTAAACCAATAAAAACGAAGTTTACCCAAAAAAGTTTTATTCATTTTTAATTTGTTATATTTTTCAATACCACATGAGGTTTTTATTCTTAATTTTTTCATCAAACTAATCGTAAATTTTTAAAAATTATTAATAACACATACAAGTTAATTTTAAATTATTTTTTATAAAAAAGAACTATATTTTCTGATGGAAAAAAAACCTGCCAGTTTCTTTGAAACGCAATATGCTGAAAAGTTTCTTTTTTATAAAAAACAACATGTGTTGGATCTCTTCTATAATACCAGTTTTCAAAAAAGTTATCCTTTGGTAGAAACGCAGTCATTACACCAAACCAAGAATTATTATCTAGAAGATTATTAATTTTATCAAATTCATCATAAGGATTGAAAAAATGTTCAACTACCTCAGAACAAGTAATAAACTTATACTTTTTTAATAAAACATCTTTATTAGGAAAAAAAAATGGATCATATAATTCTACTTTAAATCCATAACTTTTAAAAATATTAGCTAAAGCAGGAGCAAACCCACAACCATAATCTAAACCTATATCACTTGTTGAAATTTTATCTTTAAATGGTTCAAATAATTTTAAGAGAAAATTTTTATAGTTTGGATCAGTTATTGAATTATTGTGTTTTAAATAATGTTTTTTCTCATAACTATTCGATATATAATTTTTTGGATCTAAAAACTTTGAACCACAAATGTTGCAGCCCCAATAAATTGATTTTCCTAATTTTAAAAAAATTTTAAGATTAGAACTTTTGCATACTTTACATTTATTCATAAAAATACTTTTCGAAAACTATAAATAAAAATATTATGTTACATAATAAATCAAATTTATTATAAAGTAAGTGTATCAATAATGAATTTTTTAAATTATTTTTATTTTAAAAATAGTAGTTCCAAACTAATTATTCTTTTGAGTATTTTAGGATTGTTGCCGTTTATCTTTGGATTAGTGGATCTATTGTTAAATAGAGATAATTTATTTTTTGTAATAAATTTACAAAAATATTATGGCTCAATTATTTTAACATTTTTAGGTGCTGTATATTGGGGAATTATTCTCAATGATAGTAATAAGAATTTCATAACTGAAAAAGTTAAAACATTCGTCATTTTCTGGTCAATTATTCCATCGTTATGGAGTGGATTAATTTTAATTTTCAGTCACAACATAACTATAATCATTTTAGCTTTATGCTTTATAATTGTTCAATTTGTTGATGAGTTTATTATAAAGTATTTTAAATTTCCTAATTGGTATTTGTTTTTAAGAAGATCATTAACTATATTTGTTATATCTATTTTAATATTTTCTTATTTTTTGTTAGAAAAATTTGATTAAATGAAAATGTTTCCTACAAAAAAATCACAAGTAATTGAAAATCTAATTAATTTTAGTGCAAAGGAACTATCTAGTTATTCAAAAAAAAGAAATTATGACCTCGGACCTCCTCATAAAAATGTTTCAAAACTCTCTCCTTATTTAAGAACAAGATTTATTACTGAAGAAGAAGTTTTAAAAATTGCAGTTGGTAGTAATAATATAAAAAATATTGAAAAATTTATCGAAGAAATTTTTTGGAGAACTTATTGGAGAGGTTGGCTTGAATCACATCCTTGGATCTATGATGAATATTTAAATACAATCCAACATCAACCTTTGCCAAAAAAAACAGGGATAAAATGCTTTGATTATTGGAAAGAAGAATTATTAGATACTGGATATTTACATAATCACTCAAGAATGTGGTTTGCTAGTATATGGATTTTTACTCTTGGTTATAGTTGGCAATCAGGCGCTAATTTTTTTAAAAAAAATTTACTCGACTATTGTCCTGCCTCAAATACTTTGGGATGGAGGTGGGTGGCAGGATTACAAACAATTAATAAACCATATTTAGCGATGTCACATAATATTGACTACTTTACAAATGGTAGGTTCCATCCATTTAATCAATTAAATGAACAAGTAAACTTAAATTATATAGAACATAATAGTAGTCATGTAATAAAATTTATTAAACCTAACAAAATTGAATTTAAAAATTTTGATAACTTAGGAATTATTTTAAATAAAAATGATTTATCTCTTAATAATATATTTAAAATTAAAAAAATGACTTATGAATGTTGTGTTTATTCAACTGAACACAAGAATAAACTAGTAAATGAGTTCAACAAAAATATTATCCAAGATATTTTAAATAATAATAAAAACTTTGAATTTACTGAAAACTTTAATCAAATTGTTGATTGGTTAACTAATAAGAAAATCAAAAATCTAGTCTTACCTTATGAAACTGTAGGGAATAAAATTTTTAACATTGAAAAATTCAAAAACAAATTAGAAAAATTAAATATTAACTATATTTTTTTACTAAGAGATTGGGATCGTAATGCTTTCCCTTATGCTACAAAGGGTTTTTTTAAATTTAAAAAAAATATTCCTGATTTAATTAATCTCACTGATATTCAAATCTAATTGCAATGATATTAAGTCAAAAAATTTTTCCCTTAATTGACATTTTATTTTTAATACATAATGTGCATAGTTATGAATTATGTAAGAAATATTATTAATCCACTTGAAAGACGAAGACTTCAACTTGGATAAAGTCAGCAAGACATATCTAAACTTTTGGGCATAACTCAATCTCAGTATTCTAGAATTGAAAAAGGTGACTCAGATCCCAACAAACATCTAAAGAAATTATCAGAGATCTTTAATTGTGAATCAAATAAAGTTTTTCAAAGCAAAATATTAAGAGAAATAGAAGACGATTTTTTGAATGATCCAACTAATAATTTTCAAAGAGTATTTCATGAAAGAAAACCTGGGTATGTTAACATAAAAATTGAAGGATGGTTCACAAAAAGACAAGTAATAGATAATTATGAAATGCTTATAAAAGAATTAGATAATGGAAAATTAATGAGGATGGAATTAGATGGAAGTATAAATAAAATTAAAAATGTAATATTCACTTAATTATTAAGAATAGGTGACTGTCATCAAATACTCCACAGTTACGCACTTTATTTTGAATTATATATTCAGTTACTAGTAGTTTCTTTTTCTGTTCAAACTAAAATAATGTTCAAACAATTAACACACCAAAAAAAATTCAATACTAATTACCTAAAAAAACACTTTCATTTCCTTTTGTTATTTTTATCACTACAATTCAAAAACAATTAAACAAATTTTTCATTAATATATTCTTCACATTTTTTAAATGAATTTAGTAAAAGTTTTTTTTCAATGAGTTTTTGTTTATATTTATCATAATTAAATTTTTTTTCTTCAGAATATGATGTTTTGTAAAAATGAACATAGTAGGAAACTTATAAAAATTAATTTAAGTTCTTTTCTCATTTAGATTTTATTTCTATTAGGTTTGTTGTCATAAACATTTTGATAATTTTCAGATAATTTATTCATTTTATTAAAAAATTCAATTTCTGAAAACGGCTCACACTTTCTAATATTATATTTTTCTGTTTTTGTAATATTCATTTTGCTTAAAATTAATGTCTTTCTATTTAAAGAATAAGCATAAATATTTAAACTATCTTTATAGGTCCATTTAATTTCATTTTTATCAGATAAAAATCTTTTTTTCTTTCGAAGAGTTGTTTGAATATTCTCACCTACCTTAATTTTATCACCAATTTTTCTTATATAGTATATAGCTACTTTATTAACTTTAAAATGGAATCCAATTTCAGTTGGTATGTTATTTGGCATATATGAAGAAGGGTCTAAATGTTCCAACTTACAGTCTAGACACTTACAAACAATTCCTTTGCCATCTACACTACCAAAAGATGGATAAGACTGCATTAAAAGTATCAAAGTTATTATAAAAAAAGATTTCATTATTTAATTCTCATATTCTTAACTTACCTAATTATTAAATTTTCTTCTACATTAATTATTTTATAATCTTTTAATCTTTTAATCTTTTAATCTTTTCAATCTTTTTAAATTTTTTTGTCTATTCATATAAACTAACTTTAGTATCCATTCTAAACCACTAAATGTTTGGCAGTTACAACTATTTAAGAAGTTTGAATTTTTTTATTCAATCCCATGTCCGATTGTGATTGGACAAGTTTTAATTCAAACTCTCTTTGAGGATTTAGTTTTTTTACGTATATTTTTTTTAGTTTAAATTAAAAATTGAATTTAATGTATAATCGATAACTACCATATATCTTTCTAAATTAATGCAACTGTAATTGATTAGTAGGATTGTGAGGTTTTACATTTCTCTAACTACTCATTTATTAAATAAATATGTGGATTAATATTACTATACACGCTATCTGCACCACCTTTAAAAACAAATTCAATCTCTTGCCTACGTTTTAAGGTAGTAATTTTTGATAAAAATGGTTTTTTTGAAACCCATACAGAATAAGCTCCTACTTTTTTTTCTTTTTTACTATCACTAACAACTCTAAATTTTGTCTCTTGTGCAGGAAATTTCAATTGCAATAATGGGTTTATATTAAAAAGTTTTTTATTCAAAGATTTGGCAAAAGACTTTTGAAAAACAAGTTCAATTTTGTCAGATCCTCTTTGTGTAAATTTTGGATGATAATAAAGTGAAACTATACGCTTATTATTTTTAAAATACGATTTTATAATTTTACTATCTGCTTTAATCATAGGTACAAAGGTTTCTACAACAAAATCTTGCGTGTATTGACCTTTGGTAATATAAAATTTTGAATCTGGATGTAAAAAATCTATTGCAATATTTTTTGATTTCTCCAATGAATTATCTGTATCTTCTCCTAACATTTGAAAAGATAATTTCATAGGGACTTCAATAATTTCACCATTTTTAATTTCTTCAACATCAGAAGTATAAATAATTGTTTCAGAGGAATTAGGATTACATGCATTTAAAAAAATAAATG
>CACHVW010000039.1 GCA_902583415.1 uncultured SAR116 cluster alpha proteobacterium
TATAAATAAACCTATCTTTTTGGAAATAAACTTTCCACATAATAAAAGTGACAATAAGTAGATTTGTAAAATTCCAAAAAATTCCATTAACAAATGCAAGTTTATAAGATTGAGTAAGATCAAATATTTCTCCAGACATCCAACCACCTAACCCCATGCCTACGATAGTTGCCATTATAACCAAACCTACTCTTTCTCCAACTTCTTCAATTGGGAGATATTTTCTAACTATCATAGCATATGCTGGAACAATCCCACCTTGAGATAAACCAAACATCAAAGAAACAATGAATAGTGACAGTTGACTGTCAAATGGTATGAAAAAAACTAAAGACAACATTTGTAATAATGATCCAATGAAAATGGTATATATTGGGCCAATTTTGTCAGATAAAAATCCAAAACCAATCCTACTTATCATTCCAGACAATAGCATCACAGATAAGATTTGAGCTCCAACAGTTAGACCAAAACCTCTCTCAACACATAAGGCAACAATATGAACTTGAGGCATTGCCATTGCAAGACAACAACCAATACCAGCTAATACTAACAAAGTTTGTAAAGTTTTGGGTGAAAGATTCTTAATAGTATTATTTTCATTATTTAAATTAATATCTTGGTTATTTGAAGTAACAATATTGTTTTTTAATATTAATGAAATTGGAAAGATAATTACTAAACAGATTATTGCAATATAAAAATAGACTTCTTTCCAGTTACTAAACTCTAGCAGACGACTAATAAAGAGTGGCCACAAACCACCTGCTACGTAATTAGCGCTAGCAACTATTGCTACTGCTAGTCCTCTATGTTTTTCAAAAAAATTTCCAATATCCGCCATAGAGGGACCAAAAAAAGTTGATGCAGCCGTACCCATAAAAACTTGTAGAACCAATAAATGCCAAAATTCATTGGAAATCATTGCTATTAAATAAGATGACGAAAGAAGAATAACTGCAACAATAATTGGAAATTTAAGCCCAAATTTATCTATTACTTTTCCAATTAAAAAATTACCTAATCCAAAACCAACCATAGTAGTAGCATAAAGCAAACTTGCCTTACCTCTATCGATTGCAAATTCAGTTTCTAATGCAGGCATTACAACTACAACTGACCACATACCGACAGTGCCTACAACACCAACAATAAATAAAAAAATTAATCTAATCCATGACCTTAGACTATCATACTCAATTTCAGGAATGAGATTTTTGTTTTGTGTCTGATCCATAAATAATTTCAGAATAATTTATTAGATTATCTCGTTATCTTTTAGATTTTTTATCTCTACTTCACTGAGACCAATTATTTCAGATAAAATTTCATCTGTATGTTCTCCAAGTAATGGAGGTGGCATTCTATAACTTGGTGGCGTTTCATGCATTTTAATTGGGTTTGCAATTAATTTTAGAGGAGATTTGCCTGTTTTTTTATGATCCATATTCACTATCATTTCTCTAGCCTTAACATGCGGGTCTGAGAAAACTTGACTTAATGTATTAATTGGACCACATCCAATTTTTTCTTTCTCTAGCTCTTTAAGCCACCACTCGGAAGTATGTTTCTTGGTAATTTCGTTTAAAACATTAGTAACAAATTCTCTGTTTGATACTCTGTCCGCGTTGGTTTTGAATTTTGGATCATTAATTAACTTTTCTTCACCAGCTAATTTACAAAATCTCTCAAAAGTTGGGTCATTTCCAACTGAAAGTACGATATATCCATTAGATGTAGGCATGACTTGATAAGGAACAATATTAGGATGCTGATTGCCTAGTCTTTCAGGATTTTTGTCTGTAGACAAATAATTCATTCCTTGATTAGCAAGCCATGCAACATGTGTATCTAACATACCAATATCAATAAATTGACCTTCTCCGGTTTGAATTTGATGTCTAACAGCTGCAAGAATTCCTACTGATGCAAACATTCCTGCCATCAAGTCTCCAATAGGAACTCCAACTTTCATAGGCTCCCCATTAGGTTCTCCAGTAAGAGCCATGACACCTCCCATTGCTTGAATTAAACCATCATAGCCTGGTCTAGATGCATAAGGACCAGTCTGTCCAAAACCAGTGATAGAACAATATATTAATCTAGGAAACTCCATCTTTAAATCATTATAACCAAGACCATACTTCTCTAATGAACCTGTTTTAAAATTTTCTACTAATATGTCACAATCTTTAATTAGTTTCTTTATTAAATCCTGACCTTCTTTTTTACTAAGATTGACAGTTATTGATTTTTTATTCCTGTTTGCTCCGCAATAATATGCACTTAAATCCGTATCTACTCCATTTTCATCTTTTACAAATGGTGGAGCAAATCCTCTAGTATCATCCCCTCCTCCTGGCCTTTCTACTTTTATTATCTCTGCACCAAGATCACCAAGCATTTGGGTGCAATAAGGCCCTGCTAAAACTCTTGTTAGATCTAATACTTTTATTCCGTCTAGTGAATTTTTCATAATGTATCTCTTAATGTTTAATCTATTTGATAGTATAAAAATATAGCCTAAAAGTTTATATTTTCATTTTTAAAATTTTATTTTAGATTTGCTAGATCTAATTTAGATTTAATGTATATTCTTAACTTCTTAAAGAAAAATTACCACGATAATTCTTGACGAGCAATAAATGACGAAACTAGAAATTGATAAACCTAAATTTGGTGAATTAACTCAAATCGCTTCTGATTTATATTGGGTACATTTTGAGCTTCCATTTAGATTAAACCATGTAAATTTATTTTTAATGGATACTCCAAAGGGATTGTTAATTTTAGATGCTGGCCTAAAGTCTGAACATTCTGAAGAACATTGGGAAACGCTTATAAATGGTCCATTAAAATCTAAAAAAATTGCAGGTTTATTAATTACACATTATCACCCTGATCACATTGGAATGGCAGGCTGGCTTCAAAAAAAATTAGATATTAAATGTTATACAACAGCAAAAGAATTATTCACTGCCAATACTTTTAGATCAATGCCAGATGATGAATATGCAAAAATTTTTCGTAATGTTTTTGTAAGAGCTGGAATGAGTGAAGAAGATATTCTGGCAAAAGGCCCTGCAACAAGACTTTATAAAAATAGAGTATATGAACTACCTGAATTTGAAATCATTAAAGCTGGGCACGAAATTGAGTCTATTGATGGTCTATGGATAACCAGAACAGATTCCGGTCACTCACCTGAACATATTTCTTTGCTAGATCATAAAAGAAAGTTATACCTTTCAGGAGATTTTCTTTTACCAAGGATTTCACCAAATATATCTGATAATTTCTTTGATCCACTAGATGATAGATTAGGTGGATATTTTAAATATCTTAATGAAATATCGTCCTTAGAACCAGATACTAAAGTATTTCCTTGTCATGATTGGCCATTTACAAATGGAGATGAAAGAGCCAAAGACTTAATTAAACATCATCATCATAGGTTAAGTTTAATATTAAATGCCCTAAACGAAAGAAATATGACTATTATGGATTCTATAGAAATTATTTTTGACAGAAAAATAGGTGATGAACAAATGCACTTTGCAATTGGAGAAGCAAGAGCTCATCTAATCCACCTAGATGTAACCAATCAAGCCAAAAGTAAAGTTGATGAGCGCGGAACAGTTCATTATTCTAAAATATGATTATAAAGAAATTAAAAATATAATAAAAAACTAACGAAGGGTATCAACATATAAATGTTAAATAAAAAAACAACCTTTCAAAGAGCTCGCGGTAATATAAATGTTAAAATAAATAATAATGAAATAAATCGCTTTTACCAATCAGGTTCTGCAAAAGTGTTTTATCCTAAATCTTCACAAGAATTTAAAGAATTAGTTTTAGTTAACACCGCAGGTGGAATTACAAGTGGTGATAATTTTGCTTATGATTTAGAAATTGTTAATAAATCCAAAATTTTTTTAACTACCCAAACTGCAGAAAGAGCTTATAAGGGATTTAATGAAAAGGCTAAAATTAAAATTTCTTTAACAGTGGATGACACAAGTAATCTTTTTTGGATACCACAAGAATTAATTTTATTTAACAACTGTAATTTCGATAGAAACATTGAAGTAAATTTAAGTCAAAATTCCAACTTTATATTAGCTGAAACCACAATATTTGGAAGAACAGCTATGGGTGAATATCTTGAAAAGGGTTATTTCAATGATAATTGGAGAATAAAAGTCAATAAAAATTTGATTCACGCTGAAGCATTACATTTAAATGGTAATATTAAAGAAACTCTCTCAAACATTGCATCAGCTAAGGATGGAGTTGCAATATCAAATATTTTTATTTACGGAAAAAAACTATTTTCGTATGAGAATACTTTACCTGAAATTTTAAAAAACTCAGAAACGGTTATGTTGTCTCATTCTATATGGAATGATAAAATTTTAGTCAGAATGGTTGCCAAAGATGCATATGATTTGAAAACAATGCAAAAAAATTTAATACTATTACTCGCTGATAATAACATTCCAAAAGTATGGAACAGTTAGGGAGAAAACATGAAATTATCACCTAGAGAAAAAGATAAACTCTTAATTAGCTTAGCTGCAATAGTTGCAAGAAATAGAAAAAGTAGAGGAATAAAACTTAACTATCCTGAGGCAATAGCTCTAATATCAGATTTTGTTGTTGAAGGGGCTAGAGAAGGACGCACTGTTGCTGACCTAATGGAAGCTGGAGCTCATGTTGTTAAAAAGGATGAATGTATGAGTGGCATTCCTGAGATCATACATGAAGTCCAAGTTGAAGCTACATTTCCAGACGGCACAAAATTAGTCACAGTTCATCATCCCATAAGATAATGGAGATTTAAATGATACCAGGAGAAATTATAACAAATTCTGATGAAATAATTTTAAATAAAGATTCTGATGCTAAACAGATAAAAGTTTCAAATACAGGCGATAGACCTATCCAAGTTGGTAGCCACTATCACTTTTACGAAACAAACGAATTTTTATCTTTTGATAGGGATAAAACAAAAGGAATGAGACTAGATATTGCAGCTGGAACTGCAGTTCGCTTTGAACCAGGTCAAACTAGAGAGGTAAATTTAATCAACATCAAGGGTGATAAAAATATTTTTGGGTTTAATCAGAAAATAATGGGAGCCTTGTAATGAGTTCAAAAATAACAAGATCATCATATGCAGAAATGTTTGGCCCTACGACTGGTGACAAAGTTAGATTGGCTGACACAGACTTGTTTATAGAAGTTGAAAATGATTTAACTGTCTATGGCGAGGAAGTGAAATTTGGTGGTGGAAAAGTAATTAGAGACGGCATGGGCCAATCACAAGTCACAAGAAAAGATGGCGCCGTAGACACAGTTATTACAAACGCACTGATAGTTGATGTAAATGGAATATTTAAAGCCGATATTGGAATTAAAGATGGAATTATTCAAAAAATTGGAAAATCTGGAAATCCTGACACTCAACCAAAAATTGATATTATTATTGGACCTAGCACAGAAATAATCGCAGGTGAAGGTAAAATTATCACAGCAGGAGGATTTGATTCTCACATCCACTATATTTGTCCTCAACAAATTGATGATGCTCTGCATTCAGGTTTAACAACAATGCTAGGAGGTGGTACTGGACCTGCTCATGGAACTTTAGCAACAACGTGCACACCTGGATCTTGGCATATAGGTAAAATGATACAATCAGGGGATGCTTTTTCTATGAATCTTGCATTTGCTGGTAAAGGCAATTCTTCTAAACCAGAAGGATTAATTGAACAGGTAAATGCTGGAGCTTGCGCACTTAAATTACACGAAGATTGGGGAACTACTCCTGGTGCTATAGATAACTGTTTAAATGTAGCTGACAAAATGGATGTTCAAGTAATGATCCATACAGATACATTGAATGAAAGTGGATTTGTAGAAAATACTATTAAAGCTATTAATAATAGAACAATTCATGCCTTTCATACTGAAGGTGCTGGTGGAGGACATGCGCCTGACATCATAAAAGTGTGTGGGAACGAAAATGTAATACCATCATCAACTAATCCAACGAGACCTTATACTATAAATACTTTAGAAGAGCATTTAGATATGCTTATGGTATGTCATCATTTAGATAAATCAATTCCAGAAGATGTTGCCTTTGCCGAAAGCAGGATAAGAAAAGAGACCATAGCTGCAGAGGATATCCTTCATGATTTAGGTGCCTTTTCAATTATAGCTTCTGACAGTCAAGCAATGGGAAGGGTTGGAGAAGTTATTATCAGAACTTGGCAAACAGCTCACAAAATGAAAGTTCAAAGAGGTCGTCTACAGGAGGAAAAGGGTGATAATGATAATGTAAGAGTTAAAAGATATGTAGCTAAATATACAATTAATCCAGCTATAACTCACGGTTTATCTAAACATATAGGTTCAATAACTGAAGGTAAAAGAGCTGATATTGTGATATGGGATCCAGCTTTTTTTGGTGTAAAACCAGAGATTGTGATGCTTGGTGGAAGCATTGCTTGTGCTCAAATGGGTGATCCTAACGCATCAATTCCAACTCCACAACCTGTATATACAAGACCAATGTTTTCTTCTTATGGAAGATCTCTAGAGACATCCTCAATTACTTTTGTAAGTAAAGATTCTATTAAATCTGGAAGTTTAGACTCATTAAAACTTGCTAAAAGCACTGTTGCAGTGGAGAAAACAAGAGATATTTCAAAAAAAGATATGGTTTATAATAATTATTGCCCAGATATTTCTGTTGATCCTGAAACATATGAGGTTACAGCTGATGGAGAAATTCTTACTTGCGAGCCAGCTACAGAATTACCTATGGCTCAGAGATATTTTTTATTTTAGAGAAAATAATGATTTCAGAAAAAATTTTAGTTAATCCAGATAATAAAAAAATAAAAGATACTATAACCTTAACTTATGATCAAAGGTTTATTCGAAGAAAAAAACTTGTCTCTGATAATAATTTTGGGTTTTTAGTAAATTTATCAGAGACCGTTTCTTTAAAAAAAAATGACGGATTTTTACTTGATAATGGATCAATCATTTTAATTAAATCTGCTGAGGAAGAGCTATTAGAAATTATAAGTAACAACCTTATGAAAATAACTTGGCATATTGGTAATAGACATATCCCTTGCCAGATTGAAAATGAGAGACTTTTAATACAAATCGATAAAGTAATTGAAAACTTAGTCATAAAGCTGGGTGGATCTGTAAAAAACGTAAAAGAAGAATTTAACCCAGAAGGTGGTGCATATGGTTTAGGTAGAACTCATGGACACAAGCATTAAACAAAAACAATCAATTTTTGATTATCATCAGTTACTACTTTCTTGGTTTTCACCAAGCTTTCCTATAGGTAGCTTTAACTTTTCTCATGGTTTAGAAGCTGCAATTGAATATAAATTTGTATATGATAAAGTTAGTTTGGAAGAATGGACAAAACATTTAATTGTAAATGGTACTGGGAAAACTGACAGTATTTTACTAGCCAACGCTTATAATGGTGAAGAAATAAATGAACTTGCATTTGCTCTTTGTCCTTCTAATGAAAGATGGATTGAATCTTCAAATCTAGGAAAAGCTTTTTGTAAAAACATAAAAGAAAATTGGGGTTATAAAATTGATACAGATTTAGCTTATCCAATAGCTATTGGAAAAGCTGGTTCATATTTTAAAATACCGTTAGAAAAATTATTAATTGCTTTTCTACAAAGCTTTATTTCAAATCTTATTAACGTTGGAATTAAACATATTCCCTTAGGTCAGAGTGAGGGACAGAAAATTCTAATTAATTTATTGCCAGTTATTGAAAAACAAGCAAACATAAATAAAATTACACAAATTAATAGTTTAGGAGGTTCTGCTTTTTTGTCTGATTTAAGTAGCATGTATCATGAAACATTAAATAATAGGATATACCAAACATGATTAATAACTTTGGACCACTTAAAGTAGGAATTGGAGGTCCTGTAGGTGCAGGAAAAACTAGTTTAACAGAGGCTTTATGCAAAAAACTTTCTAAAAAAGTCTCAATGGCAGTTATTTCTAATGATATTTATACAATTGAGGATGCAGAATATCTTATGAAAGCACAGGCACTTCCTTTGGAAAGAATTAAAGGAGTTGAAACAGGTGGATGTCCACATACTGCCATTAGAGAAGATGCTTCAATTAATTTATTAGCAGTCGATGAATTAAAAGAAAAGTTTCCTGACTTAGAATTAATATTAATTGAATCAGGAGGTGATAATTTAGCTGCTACTTTTAGCCCTGAATTGGTAGATTTATCTATTTATGTAATTGATGTAGGAATGGGCGGTGATATTCCTAGAAAAGGAGGGCCTGCAATTACAAAATCAGATTTTTTGCTTGTAAACAAAACAGATCTTGCACCACATGTTGGCGTTGATCTTGATAAAATGAAAAATGATGTTGAAATAGCTAGAAATAAATTACCTTATGTTTTTGGTCAGATGAGAAATAATACTGGAGTAGATACAATAACATCTTTTCTCAATGAACAAGGTGGATTGTCCTTAAATTAAAATTTAATTTTATACTTTAAAATTTGTAATCCATACAGTTTGATAAGGATTAAGTTTTATAAATTGCCCGTCTGTTATTTTTTCATTTGGGCTTAATAAGTCAAACCATTGTTCATCATCAATTAAATTAATCTGGTTACTATTAAATTTTACAGTTTTTGAAGACACATTTGTTAAAGCAAAAATGCTCTGCTTTCTGTCTCTACTCTGTCTCCAAACAGAAAAAATATTTTTATCTAAATTAAGAGTAAATTGAGTTGCGTTTGGATGAAAAGCTGGCTGTACTTTTCTTATAGAAATTATATTTTTAAATGTCTCATAACTGTTACATTCAATACTATCTTTTTTAGTTATTAAATTAACTAAAGATGAATAATCCCATTTATATCTATTCAGGTTTCTTTTAATTCCTGAACTATTAAATGCTTTCTCATCATTTTTTGTTGCAAACAATGAGTTAATATAAAATGCTGGAACTCCCTCAATTGCTAAAATTATACAATGAGCAGCAATAAATCTTTTTAAGTCAAATTTTCCTTTTTTATCATTATCGGTAAATTTCAGAGCGTCAAATAATGAAATATTAGCTTCATATACTTTTTCTTCACCATTAGATAATTTTCTCATTGAAAACTTGCTTCCATTTTTCTTTAGTCTTTGAAGCATTTTTTTTATTTCTTTATCCGTTAAAAGACCTTCAGCAGGTCTCATCCCAATGCCATCGTGTGATGCAATAAAGTTAAGATAGGCGTTTCCTATTTGAGCAGGTGGCATTTTCATGCTCCAATTTGTAAGAGCGCTTGAATCCTCAAATAAAAAAGTATTTATAATTAAAGGTGGTAATGGAAAGTTATATACCCAGTGAGCCTCATCATTTTTACCAAAATAACTTAAATTTTCTTGTTTTGGTAAATTGGTTTCAGTAACAATTATTATATCTTTATCTAATTGATCTACAATATCTCTTAATAATTTAATAATCTCGTGAGTTTGCGGAAGATTTAGACAAGTTGTTCCAGATTTTTTCCAAATAAAAGCAACTGCGTCTAATCTAAAAATTTTGATTCCATAAGATGCAAGTGTAAGTATTAGATTAATAAATTCTAATAAAACTTCAGGATTTTTAAAATTTAAATCAATTTGGTCATGACTAAAAGTACACCATAAAAACTTCTTTTCATTTAAAAATTTTATCTCTGAAAGAAGATTATGGTCACGTGGTCTAACAACCTTACTACGGTCATAATCTTCATCAATAATATAAAAATAATTTTTGCCCGGTCTTTTCTCTTTTAAAAAATTTTTATACCATAGACCTTTTGAAGATGCGTGATTTAAAACTAAATCAGTCATTATGTTAGCATTTTTTGATAAATCTTTTATATCTTCCCATGTTCCAAAAGTTTCATCCACTTCAAAATGATTTTTGACAGAAAAACCACCATCTCCACTTGACGGGAAAAACGGAAGAAAATGAATACTATTAATAAATTTTTTAAGATATTTTTTGTAGAATGTTCCAAAATTATTAAGGCTTTTACCTGATATACCTTTATTAATACTGTCTGCATATGTGATTAGTAATATTGTGTTTTCAGACCATGTACCTTTTGTTTCAGTTTTAATTTCTGATTTTTTATAATGATTAATAAGTCTATTAATTTTTTTTGAGTACTCTAGAGTTTTGTCCTCAGAAATTATTGATTTGTAGATGTAGTTTAATCTTTTTAAAATATCTAAATTAATATTTTCATTATCTTTGTTTTTTTTGTTCTGCATTATCTAATTCAACACTTAATTTTAATCTATCTAAAAAATCTGGTATGGCACTCAAGACCCTATTCCATGTAGGAATGAAAGGTGTCTCCATTGGATTTTCAAAAAAAGTTTCCCCAGCCTTCATTATATTTAAAGCAAATAGTTCCACAGTTTTTTCTTCTATATGAGAATCATAATTTAAATCATTCATTTGTGCATCACTTCTATATATATCTATCATATCAAGTGCAGCCCTGTAGTATGTTGCTTTAATACTTCTAAATGTTTCTAGAGTAAAAATATTTCCCTGAGTTGCAAGTTTTCTTATTAACGCCTTTGTTATATCAATAGACATTCTTGATAGTCCTGAATTTTCATCATCTTCTGATAATTCTTGATGTTTATGGTCATATTTCTGAGCCAAATCAACTTGGCATATTCTGTTACTAGCATGATTTCGTTGCATTTCAGACAACACACCGATCTCTAACCCCCAATCAGAAGGAATTCTTAATCTTGGCAACAAGTTTCTTCGAAAAGAAAATTCACCAGCTAAAGGATATCGGAAAGATTTCATAAAATCTAAATATTCACTTCGACCAATTGTTTTTTCCATTGCAAGTAATAAAGGAAAAACAAGTAAACGAGAAACTCTTCCATTCATTTTCCCATCTGCAACTCTAGGATAATATCCCTTACAAAACTGAAAATTAAATACTGGGTTAGCAACAGGATAAAATAATTTTGCTAATAAAGATTTTTCGTATGTTAAAATATCACAATCATGTAAAGCAATAGATTCCGCCCTACCTCTAGCTAGTGTCATACCTATGCAAAACCATACATTTCTACCTTTTCCAAATTCTTTAGGTGACAAACCTTTTTCTTTTAGTTCTATATCAAGTTCCATTAATCTTGGTCCATCATTCCAAAGAATAGAATGAGGAATTTTTAAATTTTTAAAAAAATTAGAAGCTTCAGTATATTGATTTTTATCTGCCCTATCTAAACCTATGACTATATGGTTTAAAAACTTAGTCTTGTTAATTTCATCAATAATTTTGGGTAAAGCCTTTCCGCTTATTTCAGAAAATAAACACGGAAGAATTAATTCCATCGGGTTAACTTTGGAAAATTTCATTAAGTCACTTTCTATTTTTGTATAATTTCCTTTCAGCGATGTTCCATATGAAAAATCATGTAAATTTGCAACTATACCATTTTGATAAAAACTACCCATCTTACTATCCTTCTAATTCAAAGTTAATTTTTTTAAGAGAAGCCCTTACGACTTCTTCCCATCCTTGTGGTGCGCTTTGAGTTGCCCTAATTATTTTTTGATCTTTTAAATGATATAAATTTTTTTTGTTTGGTAAAGGAATTATACAAGGTTGATCAGAAACATTTAACATTGAAATATCATTAGGACTATCCCCTACAACTATTGTATGAGAGTTGAAATCAAATTCATTTTTTAACTTTTCAATTAATGTTATCATCGCTTTACCTTTTGAACAATCGTCACATATATTATAAATTCTTCCACCTTCATGCAGTTTCATGCCAATTTCTTTTAAAAGACTAGTGAATTCATTTACTATCTCCTTGGAGCCTTCAAAAACTAATGGTATTGAATATTCTCTATTAAGAGCAAACGGCAAATATTTTTTATTAAGACCAAGAATTTTCATTTGTTCGATTGAGCTCATATCTTTTAAAAAAAAACACCTTTTTTGGAAATCTTTAGGAATTTTTTTTTCAAACAACTTTAAAATTTCAGGTAATGATCTACTGAAAACAAGAGAGTTATTTTTAACTTTGATTTTTGGATGAACTAAGTCAAGATTATGAATTGCTGCACCATTTTCAACAATAAAAGGAAGATTTTGTCCTAATTGGTCAAGAAACACCTGAATTTCTGAATTTGTCTTACTAGTGTTTGGTATAATCTTAATACCATTTTTTATACAATCTAAAATAAAATCTTTTATCTCCTTAAACTCAAAATTATTATGATTTAATAATGAACCATCAAGGTCTGTAAAAATAAATATTTGACTATTTTTCATGGCAACAAGTTAGGGATTATTAAATTTTCATAAAGATTTTTGTTTAGCCATAATAAAATTTGATGATTTATTAGGCAAAAGCATTCCAGAAACAATTACAGCTATTGATATAATAGCCAATGATTTTAGAACGTGAGAAAAATCAAATCCATTTTTTAACAAAATAGATATTGCAGGCAAAACTGCAGCACCAGCACATAAGTTAACCATAAACTTGATTGAAAGCACTCGACCTCTCCAACTATCTTGAACATATTTTACCAAAATAATATCTGTTATGGGAACTTGCCCAAAGACAAATAACATTCCGGCTAACATAATGAATAATAAACTGTAATCAAATGTAAAACTTGCTAAGTAAATGAAAATTAATTGACCAACACCCATAGCTGATAAAACATATTTTGGAGGAATTTTATCAGCCAACCAACCTGTTCCAATTTGAGCAAATGAAGCAAAAGCATAAACTAATCCTGCTAATATTCCTGTTATTGCAATATCATTTGAAATTTCTGATAAATTGATTTCAAATAATCTTGGTATTAGGAATGTCATTGAACCAAAGATAAATCCTCCAGATAATGTAACAATACTTAAGCAAATAAGAACTGTTTGCCATCCATCCTTTAAAACTTGATTTTTTTCATTTTGAATTTCTGATTTTGCATTTGAGGAATTTTCTTCAAACTCTATAAAAGAAAGTAATTGAGTAATTCCAAATATACTACAAAAAATTGCAGGTAGCATGAAAGCTAGTCTCCAATCTGCATAAGCTATAAGAAATCCTGTTAGGACTGGTGCTAGTGCTACCCCCATATTACCCCAAACACCATTTATACCTAGCCTCAAACCTACTTTACCCGGTCTTTTTGTAATCATTGCAATACCAACAGGATGGTAAATTGCTGCAAAAAACCCTAGAATACCTAATGATATTCCTAACATCTCTACAGAATTTGAAAAAGCAGTTAGTAATGCACCTAGGGCCAAACCAAAAGGATAAATTGTAATTAGTATTGCTCTTGAAAATTTGTCAGCTAACCAACCCGCTAAAGGTGCTGCAGCTCCAAATAAAACTACACCTAAAGTTCCATAAATAATAATTTCTTCATACGATAACCCAAATTCTCTACCCGCATCAAATGCTGCCTTGGCAAAAATAAGCATCATGAAATGATCAAGTAAATGTCCTATATTTAGATATAAATCTGGTATTGAGTAAGTTTTAGAACTATCAAGATTTAATAATTTCATAATTACTAGTCTAATATAAGTTAAATTAAGTTAGGAAAAAAAAGTAGTAAAATCATTATAATTTAATTTTTCAACTCTTAAAGCATTCTCAGGAGCATCTGTATCCTCGTAACCAATTGAAACACCACATACTAACATTTCGTTCTCTTTGAAACCTAAATGGTCTGCAATTAAAGTATGAAATCTCGTAAAAGCAACTTGACCACAGGTATGCAATCCTTCTCCTCTAGCACCCACTAATATACTTTGAATAAACATACCAACATCCATGAATGTTCCTGTAGCAAGTCGCCTATCCATGGTTATAAACATTCCAAGCGGTGCACCAAAAAAATGAAAATTTTCCTGCATTTGTTTATCTCTAGCTTTAAAATCATCTCTTTTAATGTTAAGAAGCTTGTAAAGTTCAAAACCAACTGCTCTTCTTCGAGAAATAAATGGTTCAAACCACTCAGTTGGGTAATAATCAAATTCTTGTTTAAAATTTTTAGCAGAACCATTTTCAATAGATTCTAAAATAGAGTTTGTAATTGCTTCCTTTTTTTTGCCCTCCACGACATATACATGCCAAGGCTGTATATTATGTCCACTAGGAGCAAAAGCTGAACACTCTAAAATATTTTTTATTTTGTCTTTTGGTATTGGATCTGGAAGAAACCTTCTTACAGATCTTCTTGAAATGAAAGCTTCCTTTACATTCATACTCACAACCTCACAATAAAAATTAAATGATTAACACTTTAACTATTTACGTTATTTAAGTTTTAATCAATTAATTAATTTAATTTTGTGAGAATA
>CACHVW010000040.1 GCA_902583415.1 uncultured SAR116 cluster alpha proteobacterium
AATCTGTTTTCTATTTATACAAATTTTGAAGTGTGTAATTTATAATTAAAGTTTCAGCTTTAAAAGTAATTGTTCAACAATTTCAGATACTGAATAATTTTTAGTTTTGATATGTATATTTGGTTTCAACGGTGTCTCATATGGGCTTCCTATACCAGTAAAATTAGGGATTTCGCCTCGCCTTGCCTTTTTATAGAGGCCTTTAGGATCCCTTTTTTCTGCAATGTGGAGGGGTGTGTCTACAAAGATTTCAAAAAATTCACCTTCTTCAAATAAATCTCGAACCATTTTCCTTTCAGCTCTGAAGGGTGAAATAAATGCAGTTAGAACAACAATACCTGAATCAACAAATAATTTTGCAACTTCACCAATTCTACGAATATTTTCGATGCGATCAGCATTGGTGAAACCAAGATCATTATTTAATCCAAGACGTACATTGTCCCCGTCTAGAAGATATGTATGAACACCACGATCATAAAGTTTTTTTTCAAGAGCGTTTGCTAACGTCGATTTGCCAGATCCTGATAGACCAGTGAACCAGAGTACGAAGCTATCATGACCATTTAACTTTCGTCGATTTTCTTTACTAATATTAAGTTTTTGTCGATATATATTAGTTGCACGACGTAGCGAAAATTTTATCATGCCTGCAGCCACAGTTTGATGTGTCATACGATCAATTAGTATAAAAGAACCTAGAGGTTTGCAGTCTCTATATCGTTCAAATACAATTTTTTGGTCTGTTTTGATATTAACAACAGCTAAATCGTTAAGTTCTAGTTGTCTTACCGTCAAGTGTTCTAATGTGTTGATATTTAATTTATACTTTAAAGTTGTGATGTGAGCATTGACTTGAATAGCACCTATCTTTAGCCAGAAAGTACGACCAAGATATCCAGGTTCTTGATGCATCCATACCAAGTTTACTTCGAACTGATCCGACACCTCACAATTAGTATCTCTTGCAACAATGATATCACCTCGTGAAGCATCAATTTCTTTATTGAGTCTTAAGGTAACTGCTTGACCAGTTTTGGCGATTTGTAACTTATCTTTAAAGAGAATGATTTCTCTAATTGCTGCGGTTTCACCAGATGGTAATATTTTAATTAATTGGCCTAATTTTGCTGTCCCTGACACAATTGTTCCAGAATACCCCCTGAAATTTAAATTGGGACGATTTACCCATTGTATAGGAAAACTTAGAGGATAATTTACACTTGAGTTGCGTGTATCAACTGTCTCTAAAAAGTCTAATAGTGTTGGTCCTTTATACCAAAACATTTGGCTTGATTTGTGAATAATATTATCTCCTTTAAGCGCTGATATTGGTATGGCTGTGATTTGGTCAAATTTAAGTTCGTTTGCAAACGTATTATAGGATTCAAATATATCATTAAACTTTTTTTGTTCATATTCTATAAGATCCATTTTATTGATAGCAATAACCACTTTGGGTATTCCAATTAAAGAACAAATCATTGAGTGTCGTCGCGTTTGTGGGAGTACACCCTTACGTGCATCAATCAAAATAACGGCTATATCGGCAGTTGAAGCTCCAGTTACCATGTTTCGTGTATACTGTTCATGTCCGGGTGTGTCTGCTATGATAAATTTTCTGCGTTTCGTTGTTAAAAAACGGTATGCAACATCGATGGTAATACCTTGCTCTCTTTCAGAAGACAAGCCGTCAACCAAAAGGGCAAAATCTATATCATCTCCTTGTGTTCCAATTTTTTTAGAGTCAGTTTGTAGTAATTTGACTTGATCTTCAAAGATCATTTGAGCCTCAAAAAACATTCTTCCAATTAGGGTGCTTTTTCCGTCATCTACACTACCACAAGTAATAAAACGTAAGGTATCTAGCCTTGCTTGATCCTCTAGGTATTTATTTACCTGCTTTATAGCGTTTGATTTTGTTACCATTAAAAATATCCCTCTTTCTTTTTTTTCTCCATTGAGGCATCGGAATCTACGTCAATTGAACGACCTTGACGTTCACTGTATCGAGTGTTTAAAAGTTCAAGTATGATTGAAGCTATATCATCCGCTTCAGACTCAATAGCCATTGTTAGGGGGTAGCATCCTAGAGTACGAAATCTAATTTTTTTTAATTGTATTATCTCGTTTGGACGAAGAGGTAATCTATCATCATCAACCATCATTAGCATTCCATTGCGCTCTACGATCGGACGTTCAGCAGCGAAGTAGAGTGGAACAATTGGTATCTGTTCGCGGTAGATATAGTTCCAGATATCAAGTTCTGTCCAATTTGAAATAGGAAAGACCCTTAAGGATTCATTAGGTTTTTTCTTGCTGTTATATAAATTCCAAATTTCAGGACGTTGATTTTTTGGGTTCCAACTATGAGTTGCTGTTCGAAATGAAAAGATACGTTCTTTTGCTCGGCTCTTCTCTTCGTCACGACGAGCACCACCAAATGCCACGTCAAACTTGTAATGATCAAGAGCTATTTTCAAAGATTGGGTTTTCATAATATAAGTATGATTTTCTGAACCATGTTCAAATGGGTTGATATTTTTTGCAATACCTTCTGGGTTTATATGTACCAAAAGCTCCATCTCTGATTTGGAGGCCATATAGTCACGGAAATCATACATTGATTGAAACTTCCAGCACGTATCAATATGCAATAGAGGAAAGGGAGGTCTGCTTGGATAGAAGGCTTTACGAGCCAAATGGAGCATTACAGATGAATCTTTACCAATAGAATATAGCATCACTGGATTCTTGGCTTCAGCAATTACTTCCCTGATAATGTGAATTGACTCAGCTTCAAGTCGATCCAAATGTGTTATCTCAGTTGGTAAACGTTGTTGATCTTTTGAATTAGTCTTTTCTAAAATCTCACTTTTGCCATGTGAGTAGACTTCTAGTGCAACTGTCACAGTGTCTTTATTTTTGCTAACCAAACGATGGCTACGATATTGTTTTACAAGTTTACGAAATGGTATGACTATCGACCCTGATGGTATCACTAAAATATTTCTTTTTACACACTCAGATAAATTGATTAGAGCACTTTCAAGTGAATTAATAATTTTAAAATCTGAATTAAGACGAATCCATCTGCGTCCACCGCGTGCATCGTTTAATGCAAGAAATCTCTGGCTATCTTCAATTATAAGATCTTGTACAAAAAGGATTAATTTTCTTTTTTTTCGAGAAAATTCTATTAATTGATCGAGAACCAGGCGTTTAGCTGGTCGTGAGTGCTCGTCGGTAATCATAAATTCATTAAGAATAGAAAAATTAATACTACTTGCTTGAATGACACGCTCTGTAGCCTTGAGATTTGCTTTCGTCGGCTCTTCGTAAAGAAGTTTAGCAATAGTTTTTACAGTCCAAATTTGCTTAGAATTGAGAATTTTAGGAGAGAAAGCATTTTTGTCTTTATTTGTCATAATTCAACTTTTACATCATAAATTTTAAAATAAATACAATTTTATAAAAAAATAAATACACTAAATGCATTTAGAGACATGAAGTAAAAGTTTTAGCAACTTAATTTAATTTATTAAATAATGATGAAAGTATTCGTTTGACTAACAAGTAATTTAGAAAATTTTAATGTATTAGTATGTTTAGTTCTTTTTATTTTATTATTCTGTAAAAAAATAAATCATAAATTAAGTTTTGCTGATTAAAGTTAATCTCTGTTTTTTGAGCCTAAGGATAGGATTTTAGGTGAGATAAACTCTTTGTACATTTTCCAGACATTTGAGCTTCCTGTATAGATTTTTTCCCTTGCTTGAATAGAGCTAGCAGTACTTATAGATCTTTTGTTGAGATGAGGTTTAAAACATTCTTTTTCTATATTCAATTCGCAATATTTTAATAATTTTCTAATTTCCTGAATAGTATTTCTTGTTAACTTTTCATAATCAAGATTATATATTTTATTTGGATACTGACTATTCCAATGTTTCATAAGGTCTAAGTATAAATTGTAATATTCATATATATCTAATTGATCATATGAAAAGGGGTTACCATTACTTGAGAAGTAATTGTTATAAATTGACCAACAAGTAGCAATAGGGTCACGTTTTAAATGAATAATTTTAGCGTTTGGAAAACATTTAAGAATTAGACCAATCCATAAAAAGTTTAAAGGCATTTTATCAGTTATGTAGGATCTTTTCTTTTTTAATCTGGGTAAATTCTTATAATAGTATTCTCTAAATTTCATTATAAGACTTTTATCATTTAGATTTTTAATTTCGTCATTATATAAAACTTGGTCTCCTAAATTTTGCATTCCATCTAATTCGCCACCTGCATAAACTTGAGAGTGCGATGAAATAATATTTTCTGTTATTGTTGTTCCAGATCTAGGCAAGCCTATAATAAAAATGGGGAATAACGATTCATTTTTAATAGAAAAATTTGTAAAATTAATATTATTAAAAATTGATTTAATTTTTAAAAATTTAATTTTTTCATCATTTATATTAAATTTTAATTCATCTTTTTTTAATTTATTTGCAGATTCAAGATGATTAAAGTACTTACTTTTATTTTTAATATCCTTATATGCTTTTGACAATGCAAGTTTCAGATCAATATCAGTATTATAAGTTTTAACTAATAACTCCATTTGTATGAGATGTTCGTTATTAGGCTTATAATTAATTAGCAAAGATAGATTTCTGTGGGCTTGAAAATAATAAGGTGCAAGTTTTATTGATTTTTCTAAATATAATTTTGCGTTAATTAAATCGCCAATATTTTTATAAGCTATTGCTAATGAGTTAAACACTTTGGAGTTAATATTCCCATTTTTAATATATTGGAGACAAATTTCTATAACGTTATGTGAAAGGCCGGCTTTTAAGTAAGAATGACTTAAGTTTAAAATAAAGTTCGTATCATTAATTTTATTTTTAAGTGCATTTTCATAATATGAAATAGAGGTCTGAATTTCGTTTGTATACAAATGAAAAAAACCTAATTCACAAATGATTTCCATATTATTTGGGTCACAAAAATGAGCTAAATCTAAGTATTTTTTATATTGAGGTAAATTTTTTAACTGTTTATAACAGATTGAAATATTAAGTAGACATATACTACTAGATAGATTTATTTTGTGAGCTTTAAGTAATAAAGGTAAACTTGAAATTGGTTTTTTGTTAGCTAGATAGCTAGTTCCAACAATGAAATTAATTTCATATGAATTAGAATGTTTTATTAACAAAGATTTACTTAATTTTTCAATCTCAGTAAATTTTTTTTTATTAAATAAATCTGTAAGATTTATAATATCATCTTCTAATTTTGACAATTTGTTCCTACTCTAAATATAAACCTAATTTTAATTTATTATTTTTATATAATATATATTTAAATTTAAAATTTTTAGCTCGTGAGGCTCATAACCTGAAGGTCGTAGGTTCAAATCCTACCCCTGCAACCAACTATATCAATAAAATCAATGGCTTAAATCGCCCTCAAAGACTCCGGTTTTTGGGGATTTTTGTTGTAATTTTAAATGTTTGTGCCAACCATTATGCCAACCGGGTCGTCAGGCTTTTTTATTTTTCTTAATTATAATTCATAGTTTTTATATTTTTTGGCGTGCTTTATAAGCTCAGTTTTATATTCATAGGGTGAGTTACAAATATTTTCAAACTCTAAGAAATAAAACTTTCCATTTGATGATGCAAAGTACCCATTAACTTCAAGTTCTTCCATTTTAGCGTTTTTATCCTTAATTCCGTGTTGTGCATTTAAAGTTGAAACTATCGAATTTGAATGATCATCATTCATATGTTCAATTATTCTGTAAGAAGCTTTTGAAAGCCATTCCGGTAAATCATTTTTCTTCATTTTATTTCTGACAAATTAGGATCATCTCTAAATGATCTTTTTAACCATTTTAAAAATACTTTCTCCATTTTTAATGGATTTACACCTAATTGAACCATTGCAAGTCCGCCATTAACGGCCTCGCTATAATTTTTAATGAATTCATTCTCAAACTCAAAGCAACCGATGCCTGGAATAATAACTTTGCGACCTTTGTAATCTGGTATTTTAGATATAAAACTAAATCTATATTTTACATAACCTAAGTTATTTTCCAATGCGTGATCATACATTTCCCAAAAGAAATCTTTACCATCTCGATGAAAATAATCAGATAGCATTATTGATATATTTTTTTTCCCTCTAAAATTTCCATATATATAATCATGATAACAGCCATCTTTTGAAAACAAATTAGCTAAACTTTCCCCATCATTTTGACATATATATTTGGTAAAATTTTTTGTTAAAGTCTCAAACATAAAGTGGTTCTAATTAATAAATTTAATAAAAAAATTTTCTGAATTATAATTATAAATATTAAAAATTAATTAACTATATTTTTATTATAAAATTTCTGTTTCATTTATTTCGATCTTGTAAAAAATTTAAATCTACTTAATCTGAAACTATGCCTGCTGAGATAAATCGTAAAATAGCTGTAATATTTGTAGCCGATGTTGTGGGCTACTCTAAACATATGGAAGTAGATGAAAATGGAACTCTACAAAGTTATAATGCATGCGAAATAATACTAAATAAACTTTTAAAAAAATATAATGGATCAATATTTAATACAGCTGGAGACTCAGTGCTAGCTGAATTTCAAAGTGCAGTAAATGCAGTTGAATGTGGTGTTGAATTCCAGAATGAAATAAAAAAAAGAAATCAGTCTAATAAAACTGAAATGAATTTAGAATTTCGCATTGGTATAAATATGGGAGATGTAGTTAATAAAGATGGCAATCTTATTGGAGATGGAGTTAATATTGCAGCACGTTTGGAGGCTCTTGCACAACCAAACGGTATCACTATATCCAAGAGTGTATATGATTTTGTGGTTCCTAAAACAAAAATCACATTTAATGATCTTGGTGTTCAAAAAGTAAAACAAAATAAATTTCATGCATTTGATGTACTCTTAGATACTTCGCGAAGAAGATCTAGCATTACACGAGCAAAAATAAACGTTGTCACTTTAAGTTCTATTGGGTTAGTAGCAATGTTGCTTTTAGGGTTTATCTCATTTCAAGTCTACAAAAAAAATGAACATTGGAAAGATCCCAGCTTAGAAGACAAACAAGTCGTTCTTGTTCTTCCATTTCAAAATTTAGCAAATTCATCTGAACATAATTTTATATCTGAGAGTATGCTTGATCTATTTGTAGGTGGTTTGTCAGGTTATGAAAATTTAAAAGTGCTTTCTAAAAATACCAGTCTGTTAGCAGCAAAAAAAAATCTGCAAAAAAAAGAATTGATTAATAATTATAACGTAAGATACCTACTGAGTGGTTCTGTAACCGTTTTTGGGAAAAATATGAGAACGAATATTGAAATTCGTGATATAAAAAACAATCAAATACTTCTTTCACAATTAAAAAATTCTAAAACTGATGACTTGTTTAAAGTTCAAGATGAATTGGTGCTCTCAGTTCTTTCTAAATTCAATCTTGAAGAGGATAAAATTCGTGTTTCAAATGACGATATTGAAACCATAGAAGAATTAAGACTTCTCCAATTTGCTGCAAAAGAAAGGGAAAAGTGGTCCAAAGAAGGTTATTTTGATTATGAAAAAGCCTTAGACAAGCTATATAAAATTAATCCAAATGGATATGCGCATAATTTAAGTCAGGCATGGAAACATCATTACAAATTTAGACTCGGTTTTTGTAAACCAAAAAGCAATAAAGCATCAAAAAAAGAACGAAGAGCAGCTTCAACTGCATGCTTTTTAAAAGCAATGGAATTTGCAACTAAAGCAATTGAAAAAAATCCTGATAAAGCTGATGCATATTTAGCACAAGGTTATTTTTTAGCTTCGGCGCATATCTTAAATCGTGATGGAGACAGAGCCAATGAATGGGGTGGACTTAAAAAAGCTGGAGAATTTGCAGAAAAAGGTTATAGCCTGATAAACTATAATTCTTATCAATATGGACTTGCAGGAGAAGTGTTTACACTTTGTAACAAGTTTGAAAAAGCAACTGCTTCTTTTAAAAAATTATTTGAGTTAGATGATAATCCTTCAGATACATTCACTTCATTTTATATGCAGGCAAGTTTTTTAAATAACGATCTAAAGAAAGTAAAACAACTAGCAAAAAAAATTATATTAGATAGAAAGAATTCTGATGAAATTGACAACTGCAAAAGTCCTTTTTGTGGAAATGCAGGATATGCAAATGTATTTCTTTTATATGTTTATGAACAAGAAAAAGACTTTGAAAATCAGAAAAAATATTTACGAGAATACAATCAATTGGAAAATAAATATACAAAAGCTATGTTTAAAGGTAGGACAAACCCAGCTAATTTTATATGGTCTAAACAATTTAAGAAAATTATCGAAGTAATGGATACTTTAGGATGGCATGAATAGTTGTTGTAAATTTTTAATGCTTCTTATTTTTTCTTACTCTTCAAATTACCACTATATTGATAAGTATTAAAATAAATTATTGGTTCGACAGGCACTACATTTTTAAATTAAAGTTCATACCTGTAATTGTTTGGCCATAGATTAAATGAAAATTAATTTTTATAGTCAAACTTATATCTAAACATAAAAAAAACCTTTGAAATTTCTCAAAAACGTCAGTCTCATAACCTAAAGGTCATAGGTTCAAATCCTACCTCCGCAACCAACTATATCGTTAAAATTAATGACTTAGATGATCCTCAAAGACTTAAGTTTTTTGTCATTTTTTGTGTTTTATCCTAACAAGGGTTAGGTTATATCAACCATCGTACTAACCAGTTGTCAGGTTTTTTTTGTTTTTTAATAGAGTTTTTTCTTTGAAATTGTTCATAGTAAAATTCTATTTATGTCATAAAAAATAAAAAATTAAATATCAACCCAATACAATATCGTTGGTAAAAAAAGTATAAATAATGAAAATAAAATAAGTTCTAATCTATTCATTACCTAATTTTCTGAAAAAGGATTTGTTCTTAGCCAATTAACCGTTTCTTTTAAAGTTGTAGAAAAATCTCTTATTTTTACGTTAAGTGTATCTCTTCTGGTAAAATCAAAAGTTGTTGGTTTTACAGGTGCTTCAGAAAAACGTTGGGGCATTTTCATGTTTGGCATTAACTTTTTACATTCATTATAAATATCTTCCCAATGAAGACTTTTATAAACTCCAAAATATCTACCAGAAGCATTAGGGTTCTCGTATACTGCTAAAAATATTTTTGCAAGATCCCTTAAATGTATCATTGAAGTAGAATCATTAGGTATTTTCTCATGTCTAGGATTACCACTTTCAATTGTTCTTTTTAGCCAAATAAATGGGTTATGGTTAAGATGAGCAGGTATAATGGGATCACCATATAACCCTGTTGGTAAAATAATAGAAAGTCTAATATCATTTTCTTCACAATATTTAATAGCTATTTTCTCCATGACTGTTTTGGTAGCAGATGTATATTTTTTGGCTTTACATTGTTCTTTTTCATCGGACCAATGTTCTATTTCATTTTTAAATTCTATAGGTGGAACAGGATTCGTACTAGATGTAGAAGAACATATGATAATATTTTTTATACCTTTATTTTTAGCTGCTTTGATTATGTTCAAACACCCATGAACTGTCGGATTAATTATCTCTTCATAACCTCTTTTGTCATCCATATCTTTTGCTGGAGTTCCATCATTACCTTTATAAATGGGAATTAGACATGCTATAAAAACAGCATCTGCATTTTTCATTGGATTGATAAAATCTTTTTTGTTTTCCATTTTGGCATTAAACAATTCTAAGTTATTAGAATTGGGGAGTTTGTTTAAATACTTGACCTTTGTTATGTCTGATTTGTCTCTCAGAGTTCCATTAACAAAATAACCTTTTTCTAGTGCATACCTGACAATGCTAGATCCAACTAAACCACTTGCACCTACTACACAAATTTTTTTGTTATTTTTCATTTTAAATTTTTCATAATTTAAGTACTCAATGAATTTACTTTTTAAATGTTTTAAATTAAATTTAAACTAGTTTATTAATAAATTAAACTATTGGAAAAATTTTGATACCGAACGTAACAATAAATGCATTAGAACAGGGATTAGGTCATTTTGGAGTTTCTTCCAAAAGCAATAAGACAGTTCATGTAGATACATTGGGTGTGAAGATTGATAAAATAAAATCTACACTAACTTGTTTTGTTATAAATTCTGAGTGCAAAAAAGTTTTAGAATATTTAAATGAATCTGGGAGAATTAGTTTTTTTGTCGGTATGATAAGTCATGAAGCCTATAATCTTAAGGGTCAATATGTCTCCTCAGAAAAATTAAATGATTCAGATCTTAAAATATCAAAAAATTATACAATTAATGTAATTGACATTATTACTAGTGTTGGATTGTCAAAAGAAGCAGCTCTGGAGAAGTATGGGAAAGTGCCAGACCTTGGCATAACTTTTAAAGTTGACAAAGTTTATATTCAAACACCGGGACCTGAAGCTGGTAAAGAAATAACTAATTGTAAAACATCATGATTAAAGATAAACATATGACAGCATTACAAGGAATGTTCCCAAGTTGGATTACAAGTTGTTCATCTGATGGTGAACCAAATACTACTGTAATATCTCAAATATGGTATGTGGATGAAAACCACGTGGCTCTCTCTTTTCAATTTTTTAATAAGACAAAGAAAAACATTTCTGAAAATCCATATGCTTATGCGACAATTTCAGATCCAAACACACTTAAACAATATAATTTAGAATTAAAATTTGATCATGAAGAAACCACAGGTGATTTATTTGACGAAATGGATATGAAATTACAGGCAATAGCGTCTATGACGGGTATGACAGGAATCTTTAAGTTACAAGCGGCTGATGTGTATAAAGTTTTGTCTATAAGTGAGTAGTTTTTATAAAATTAAGTTTTTAAATAATGAAGTATATCAATTTTAATGGATAAAATCTCACAATCCAAAAATGAATTAGAAAATATTAAAATACTTCTTGAAAGAAAATCCAAAGAAGTAGAAATAATTAAACAAGTTTCTAACCAAATTAATAAATCTCTCGACTTAAACTTAATTGCTTCTTCAATGCTATCGTCAATGAATGAATTTTTTGGATTTGAACATTCTATGATTTTACTAGTTTCTGAAAATAAGAAACATCTCAAAGTTTTAGAAACTTATGGATATAAAAACAAAGGGGTTGGTGCAAAAGTTGAATTTGGAGTTGGTGTCATTGGTATAGTCGCTGAAAAGAAAAAACTCATGAGAATGGCAAACTTAGGAATGCAGAGAAGTTACATGCAAGCTATTCGTGAACAAGTAAAAATAACTAATAAAAATAAATTAAAAGATAAAATTGAGTTACCTGGTCTCAAAAACGCGGAAAGTCAGGTTGCTATACCATTGCTAATAGATAATGAGCTTGTTGGAGTGCTTTCTGTAGAAAGTGAAAAAATGAACATTTTTGATAAATCTGACGAAATATTGATTGGAATATTAGCAAATCAAACTGCTAGTGCTCTAGAAAATGCAAGGCTTTATCAACTTGAGCAGAAAAGATTATTAGAATTAAACAAGGCGCATCAAGAACTAGAGAGTTTGAACACAAATCTTGAAAAAAAGGTAGAGGAAAGAACCTCTGAATTAAAAACACTTTCAAAAAAATTGTCAAAATACTTTTCGCCTCAAGTTTATGAGTCAATATTTTCCGGAAAACTGGATGTAAAAGTTCAGACAAAAAGGAAACCCCTAACAGTCTTTTTTTCTGATTTACAAGGTTTTACAGAATTAACTGAAAGGTTAGAGCCGGAAGTTTTAACAGAACTTTTAACAAATTATCTAACTAAAATGTCTAACATTGCTATTAAATGGGGTGGAACGATAGACAAATTTATTGGCGATGCGATACTAGTTTTTTTTGGAGATCCTTCTTCAAGAGGAAATGAACAAGATGCCATAGCTTGTGTTTCAATGGCAATGGAAATGTTAGAAGAACTTAATAAACTTAGAATTTCATGGAGAAAAAAGGGATTAGCAAAACCCTTGAATGCTCGTATAGGAATTCATACTGGGGTATGCACTGTCGGTAATTTTGGCTCAGAAGATAGATTAGATTACACAATTATTGGCAATGGAGTAAATTTAGCATCTAGGCTCGAGGAAAAAGCTAATATCAATAAAATTTTATTGTCTGAAGACACATATTTACTTATTAGAGATAAAATACTTTGTGAAAAAAAAGAAGCAATTAATGTTAAGGGTGTTTCTTATCCAATACAAACATACGAAGTAAATAAATTTTTAGTGGAAAGGAATGATGTTATCGAAAGAAATATACCAGGTTTGTCATTATCTATTGATAAGTCAGAAATTGAAGATAATAAAATTGCAATTAATCTAGTTTCGGAAGTTTTAAAAGATTTAAAATCAAAATCTTAATTTCTTTTAATTATATCTTATTTTTCGGCATATACTTTAGAATAATAAACAAGATTTTAATATAAAATTTTAAAATGAAATCTGAAGAAATACGGTTTATACCAACTAGTAGTCAGGTTTTTTTAAATTTTTGATAAAGTCTTGATGATAATAAATTAGAAAAAATTACGAATAAAATAAAATAACCATTAAATATTAACCATAAAATTAGAAAATAAAAATAAAAATCATTTATAAATTTTATTTCTAATTTATTCATTAACAAAATTGAACTTGTAAGAAGTGTTCCAAATAAAAAAATGATATTTGTTTTTTTAAAGGTAATATTACGCATTGGGTGAACAACTCTAAATGGAACAAACTTAAGTAATATAAATAATAAAATTATAAATAAGTTTATCCATTGATTAAAACTCAAAATTTCTAAATACAATAAAATTACATTCCATATAGAAGGAAATCCTATGTACGAAAATGATGTGTCAACTAAATTTGTGTTTGCATAAGAATAAAGTGAAACGCATATGATGAAAATTGGTATGATTATTGTGAAGTCAGGAGGTAAATAACTAAACTTATATATCATAATACAAGGTATAAAAATGTAATTAATGTAATCAATTATTGTATCTAAAGTTTTTCCGTCAATATTTGGAAAAATTATTTCAGTTTCGTATTTTCGAGCCAAGGTTCCATCAACAATGTCAACTAGCAATGCAATACCCAAAAACATAAAAGTCAATAATTTGTAACCCTCAATAACGGATACTAATGCCATAAAACTAAAAATTATTCCAGAACCAGTAAAGATATGCACTAAACAAGCAGGAATTTTTTGGACATTATTCATTTTACAAACGACTGAGCTGAAATTACTTAATGGATTAAGGGTAAATAATATTTACTTGATTGATATAATCTTAAACTTATAAATTACAACTCATTAATCTAAAATTTAATCCATTGAAAATTTTTATAGAAATAATATATACATTCAATGAGAACAATAATTACAATAATCTTCATTTTAATGTTTAATCCTTCTTTTGGTGAATTTTTCCAAGATATATCTGCTTCAATCAAAAATAATGAAAAAAGATTAAGCTATGGGGTTTCTGTAACTGATTTTAATAAAGATGGAAAGTTTGAGTTTATTGTTACTGGATTTAAATTTCCTAATTTGATCTTATCCCACAAAAATGGTTATTTAAAAAATATAAACACAAACAATTTGTTTGCTGACCAGACTAGATCCACTATTGGGGTTGCTGCGTGCGATATTGATAATGATGGTTTCGAAGAATTATATTTTCTTAATACAGATACATATAGTGGCCAAAAACAGTTTTCTGATCGATTGCTTGATAATAACAAAGATATAATAGATTTATTTGAACTTGATAAAAACTTAAGATCGTTAAATTTAACAGCAGGTAGGTCAGTTGTTTGTGTAGATAGAAATGGTGATGGTAAGTATGGCATTTATGTTGCTAATTATGGTGGTCCAACCCGTTTTTATGAACTAAAAAAAGGAAGTATCGTTGACCAAGCACCGTTACTAAACATCGACAAAATTACTGGTGGAAGAGCAGTTGTTGCAGGCCACATCTTAAGTAATTATATGGAT
>CACHVW010000041.1 GCA_902583415.1 uncultured SAR116 cluster alpha proteobacterium
GTGCTCTAATTCCACCTTCGTTGCAAAGTCTAGTTCCATGCAATTCATGAATAAGGTTTCTTTAGTTATAGGTTTTACCATTTATGTCACCTGTTAGCATCCAAATTAAATATGCAAAAACATTAGTATGAATGCAAATAAACGATTTTATTTCTTTCAAATTTAACCCAATTTATTATATATATCTCAAATACTCAATTCATGATTTGAAACACAAAAAACAATGAAATTCTTATCTAAAATATTTATACTCATACTTTCTACATTACTTATCCAAAACAAATCGTTTTCTTATAGCAAAAATTCTGGAAAAGTTAGTGTGAGTGTTTCTATAAATAAGACAGATAAATCAGATAATAAGAGTGCAGTAACTAAAATAGATACTTCAGTAAGAAAAAGTATAGAAAATATTAATAACTCAAATAAAGATAATGCGCCAACTAGTAAAACTGCAGAAACACCATTTGTTCAAGACAAATCAAGTGAACAATCATATTCATATGACAATAACAACAATTCGTCAGACGATAATTACGATAGTAATGGTAATTTTGGAAATAAAATAAATGGCTATAAATCAAGTAAAAATTATAAAATAACTAAAGAAGAAAGATTATTCGATGCATTAAAAAATTTAAAAAATGAACAAAGTTTAAGTAAGGATGATCTAAAAAAAATAGATAGTTTAGTTAACAAAAGAATTGAAGAAATTGCTAAAAAAATTAAATTTAAATTTGATAAAGATGATGAAAAACGTTTTTTTGAATTTACAGAAGATACAAATTATGACATTGAAATAATTGAAAAGAAAGCTGAATTAGTTGACTACGTTCAAAAGACTTTTGAGGTAATGGGATTAATTAATTAAACTGATCTGCAATAAATTACTTTCATTTTTTGTCTACCTATCAAAAGTTTAAACTCCTAAAAGATCAAATATTTGAGGAAAAAAGGGCAATTGCCGGAGGCGATTGGAGCGGGCGAAGAGATTCGAACTCTCGACATTCTCGTTGGCAACGAGATGCTCTACCACTGAGCTACGCCCGCTTAATTGGGTTGAAATATAACATTCTAATTTATAGTATCAAGGAAAAACAAAAAAAATGATTTATCTCAATATTTTTTTATAAAATTATTTATATTTTCAGATATATAAATGATCACATCTTCTTTTAAGTAAGGGTGCATCGGTAGAGATAGAACATTTTTAGATAAATAATATGTCACATCTAAACCACTTTTAGATACTGGATATTTATTATAAGGTATGTGTTCATTTAGAGGTATTGGATAGTAAACAGCAGTGGGTATGTTTTTTGAATTTAAATATTCTTGAAGTTTATCTCTATTGATGTTTCCTGGAAGCACGATTGTATATTGAGCCCAACTACTTTTTGAATTTTTGTTAATTTTTGGTAATTCAATGCTTAGATTTAAAGAGCTTAAGTTTTTATTATAGTTTTCTGCCACTACCTGCCTTTTTTTAAACTCTTCTGGAAAGATTTCAAGCTTTTCTAGCAAAATGGCAGCTTGAATTGTAGACATACGAGCATTCATTCCTATTCTATCGTATTCATATTTTTTTCCCCCCATACCATGTATATGAGAAGAATTTGCTATTTCATAAATTTCTCCATCATTGGTAAAAACCGCCCCACCATCCCCATAACAACCTAGTGGTTTTGCAGGAAAGAATGATGTTGCAGCGGCTTCAGATAAATTGCCAACAACTTTATCTTTATATATTCCTCCAAAAGATTGTGCAGCATCATCAAGAACCCATAAATTATTATTTTTTGCAAAATCATTTATTAAATCCATCTCTGCTGGTTGCCCAAACAAACCAACTGGCATTATACCTTTTACATCAATACCTAAGTCTTTCGCAGTTTTTAGAGTGTCAGGAAGCTTAGCTGGATCTATATTGAACGTATCACGCTTAACATCAACAAAAATTGGAATAGCACCAAGCAAAGGCATAACCTCGGCAGACGAAGCGAAAGTAAAAGCAGGTACAATTACACCTTCACCAGGTTTAATTTTTAAGCCAAGCAAAGATAATAACAATGCATCAGTTCCACTAGAGCAACACAAGACATACTTAGTGCCTGTAAATGAACTAAGTCTATCTTCTAGTTCCTTTACTTCTGGACCTAAAATATATTGTCCATGATCAAGAACCTGATTAATACGCTTATTTATTTTGTCTCGAATCAACTTTTGTTGAGCATTTAGATCAATAAATGGTATCATAAATTTATATTAATTCCTTAAATTTTTTTGTCTATCATATCTATAACAGTTTGAACTTTTACAGCTTCTTTATGATCTGTTAAAGGGCTTTTTCTTGAAAATACACAGTCTATAAATTCTTTTAATTCACTTTTAAGTGGCTCGTTTTCTCGTATTTCAATTTTTTCTATTGGAGCATTAATTATAGAATTTTTAGATGTTATAATTGATGGATTATACAGTAATTTTTCTGACCAAGTTTTTGTATCATCAAAAATCAGTGAGCCTTTTGTTCCAATTATAGAAAATTTATGTTCTTTATAAGGGGACATCCAATCAGAATTAATTAGGGCAGTTAAACCTTTTGAAAATGATAATTTTATACTAACTGCGTCTGGTCCAACGTTATCATGATGATGAATTGATTGAACATTTATATCAATAGGTAATTCTTTTACTATAGAAAGTATCATGGAAATATCGTGGGCTGATAAATCATAAATCACAGATTCTTCTGATCTAATAGTTCCTAAAGAAAGACGATTTGCTCTAATATTTTGTGGAACGCCTATTTTCCCATTTTTTATAAGTTCTTTCATTTTTATAAATGCATTATGGTAATTTAGTAAATGGCCAACCATCAAAATTCTATTTTTATTTGTAGCTAACTCTGAAAGTTTTTGAGCATCGGTCAATGACAAACAAAATGGTTTTTCTATAAATACATCTTTATCATTATTAAGAGCTTCGATGGCCATATCTTTATGTGTCATTGCAGGTGAAGCTATGACAATTGCATTAATATTATGATCTTTAAAAATTTTGTTTAGTTCTAAAGTGGGTAGCGAATAGTCATAACTGAGTTTTTCTGATAATTTAATATTTGAGTCATATATACACGCCAGATACCCCATTTGATATAAATCTCTAGCTATATTTTTTCCCCAGTTACCACAACCAATTAAAGCAATATTTAATTCTCTTATCATTTTACATTTTAATTTTGGTTACATCATTATCTAATAATTAGATACATTCACTTTAGTAATTGGTCAATTGTAGTATTTTGTAATAAATTGTTGAAATATTATTTAGTGACAACCATATCATATTCATAATTAGGAGTCTAAATAATGGAAAATAATGATTTTATCTCAACAACGAGCAATATTATAAATGTAAGTGAAGAAACATTTTTAAGTGAAGTTGTAGAAATTTCAAAAACAAAGCCAGTCATAGTTGATTTTTGGGCTCCATGGTGTGAGCCTTGTAAAACACTTACACCTTTACTAGAAGATGCTGTTAAAGGTTATGGACAAAAACTAATTTTAGCTAAAATTGATGTTGATCAAAATCAAAATATTGCTGCACAATTAAAAATTCAATCCATACCTACAGTTTATACTTTCTTTGAAGGTAAAATTGTTGATGGATTTCAAGGAGCTAAGTCAAATAGTGAAATAATAGAATTTGTTAAAAAATCAGCAAGTTTTTCTGGTCCTGGACAAGAAGTTGAAGATTTAATTTCATGTGCAAAAGAATTTATAGAATTAAGAGACTGGGATAGTTCTTTTGAAATTTCTCAAAAGATTTTAGAAAAAGATCCAGAAAACCATACTGCTTTTGGAAATCTTATTCGATCTATGATTGGCTTAGATAAGTTTAATGAAACTAAAGAATTAATTGACAATCTAGCACCAGAAATCAAAAATTCTAAGCCAGTTGAAGAAGCAATTTCATTACTTGAAATTTCTGAAAAAGCTTTTAAAGCAAAAGGAAGTATAGAAGATTTAGAAAAAAAATTAAAACAAGAACCAGATAATTTAGATTATCTTTTACAAATGGCAATTGCATTATTTGGCATAGGTCAAATTGAAGATTCTTTTGAAATGCTATTAAAATCTATTAAAATAGATAAAGAGTGGAATGAACAAGCAGCTAGAAAGCAATTGCTGGAATTCTTTTCATCAGCAGGCATTGAAGCTAAAGAAACTATTAGTGCTAGAAAAAAGCTAGCAACCTTATTATTTCATTAATCAGGATAAATTTAAATGGTTGATAATTTTAAAAAAGAAATAAAATTACCAGAAATTGTTCCGATATTTCCATTGAAAGGTGTCGTTATGTTTCCAGACACTTATCTTCCATTAAATATTTTTGAACCTCGTTATTTAAAAATGATAGATCAGGCCATTTCAAATAAAAATAGATTGATTGGGATGATACAACCCAAAAACTCAAACGAAAGTGACGACAAATTTTCATTCTACAAAGTTGGTTGTGCTGGAAAAATTATAAAATTTGAAGAGACTGATGATAATAGATATTTAATTACTCTCAGAGGCTTAAGCAGATTTAATTTAATTTCAGAAAAAACTAATGATGACAATTTTAGAGAAGCAAATATTGATTGGGAAAATTTTAGTAATGATTTTAATATAAATACAAAATCGTCAGATTTTAGTACTTTAAAGACAACTTTAAAAAAATATTTTAAATCAAAAAAAATTAAAGCAAACATGGAAGCAATCCATACATTTAATGATTATAATTTTGTTGATCAAATAACAATGATATGTCCTTTAGCAAGTAATGAAAAACAATTATTATTAGAAACAACTTCTATTTCAAAAAGAGAAAAGTTATTACAAACTATATTAGATAGCTATGTTAGTGAAGAATATATCTCTGATGTAAGTAAGCATTAAACGGATTGTAAAGGTTAATTTCTCGGTTTTTAAAGGAAAATGTTATGGAACTTACTCCTACCTTAATTCAAAAAAAAAATAATGGTAAATATTTGTCAATTCATTTCGATGATAATTCTAAGTTTAACATTTTATCAGAATTATTGAGGGTAGAAAGTCCATCCGCTGACGTGCAAGGTCATGGAGGCCCCAAAATTATAGTTAGAAACAAAGGTAATGTTTTAATTGATCAAATTGAACCAGTAGGTAATTACGCCATAAGAATTATCTTTTCTGATAACCACTCTTCAGGTATTTATAGTTGGCGATTATTACACGATTTTGGAAAAAATCATGATAAGTACCTACAAGAATATTACAAATCTTTATAAATTAAATTGATGCTAAATCTCTAAATATATTTTTAAGATTAGTTTTGTTTAGATTTTCCATACCTTTTGTTAAAAATACCTTTGTTTTATTTGAAGTTGAAGTAAAGCCAAAAAAAATTAAGTCTGTAAAAGCCGTCATTGAAATATTTTTGGGTAATCTCTCTCTTTTGTAAAAATCTAAAATCGATTCATCACCAAGATCATTTCCAAATTTCAAACAATTTTCTATTGCGTTTAATGCAGAACCACAATCTCTTAAAGATAAGTTAAGTCCTTGTCCCGCTAGGGGATGGATAGAGTGAGCAGCATCACCTATTAAAATCGCTCTTGAAGATGTAGGGTCCAGCACCAGGTTTAAATCGAGATCCCAAAACGATAATTTGTTTTCTATTTTATTAATTTTATTTATGGGACTAAAATTAAGATCAATATGTGAAAAAAATTTATTTAACTCATTACATATAAAATATTCAGGATTTTCTTTTGATAAAATTTTTTTATACTCAACTTTTTCAACACTTTGAACAAAGTTCACTAGATTTTTATTCTCATATGGAAGTATTCCAATTGGACCTATATTTGTAAATGCTTGAATGGCAGTTGAGTTATGATTTTTAGATTGTTTTAAAAACCCAGAAATTGCAATGTGTTTAGTATTTTTTTTTATAGTTTTTACAGATAGTAATTTTCTTAGATAAGAATTTTTCCCATCTGCTGACAAAACTAAATGTGTATTGATAAAGGTTTTGTTTTCTAAGTATAAAGTTCTCTCAAATTCATTACATTCAGTATTATTAACGAAACTGTCATATTGTTTTATATCTTTAATTTTGTCTTCTATGATATTTAAAACAATATCATTTTTTATTACCGCGCCAAGTTCTCTTTTTGTATCAAAATAATCCCATTCCAATGGTGAACTATGATTGGGGCCAAATACTTTAATATTTTTGACTGATGTATAATCATTTTTTTTTAATCTTCTTAAAATATTTAATTTATTTAGCAATTTCAAACTGGTTTCATTATAAAATGTAGTTCTAAAATCATATTTTGATTTTAATTTTGGCTTAATCCAACCTATTTCATGTAACTTGAACATATTTGAATTTTTTAACAACAAAACCATAACGGCTCCTGTTATACCTCCCCCAACAACACAAATTTTATGAAAATTTTCCTGTGATATGTCTTTAATAGTCACTGATGATCTCTTTTAATCTAATAACTCAATTATATTGGTTTTAAAATTTACCAGTATAATATAAATAAATAAATGTAAAACTTATTTGAAGGTTTAAAATGGAGAACTCAGACTACAATATTTTAAAGGACTGGATGTTTGGAAAACTTACATCTCTTTTGGAAAACACTGAGCCCAATCCTAAATACCCAATCTTAAAAATGTCGTTAGGTGAACCTACACTGGGTGTGCCAGACTTTACTAAAAAAATTTTAAACTTGAATTATGAAGATTGGGCAAAATATCCCCCAAGCGAAGCAATGCCAAGTTTTGGGAATAGTATATTAAATTATATAAGAAGAAGATACCCTGGTGCAGACAAACTGATAAAAATAAATAAAAACATTGTTCCTGTTCCTGGAACAAGAGAACCTTTACATCTCGTCGGTTTACTAGCTAAGAACTTAAAGGTTGGAAAAACAACAGCCCTTATAACTAACCCTTTTTATCATGCTTGGTTGGCAGGTAGTATATCAAGTGGATCTAAGGTACATTGGTTAAATTCTTTGCCAGAAAATAATTATTTACCAGACATTTTTAATTTACCTGAAAATTTATTAAACTCTTCTGTAATAATGTATATTTGTACCCCATCTAATCCTCATGGTAGTGTTGCTAGTATTGATTATTTAAAAAACGCTATTTTACTTGCTAGAAAATATAAATTTATTTTGGCTATTGATGAATGTTATGGAGATATTTATAGAATGAATAAAGCCAAACCACCTGGTGGATTGGATGCAGCTCTAAGTTTAGGAAAAAGTTTACAAAATTTAATAATTTTTAATTCTTTATCAAAAAGAAGTAATGCTTGTGGAATGAGAGCTGGGTTTATAGCGGGAGACGAAAATATAATAGAAAATTATAAGTTGTTAGTATCAAATGGTGCATCGCCAGTGCCTATTCCTATTCAAAAAGTTGCAAGCGCATTGTATGACGACGATCATCATCAAATAGAAGGTTGCTTACATTATGACAAAAACTTCGAAATTGCAGAAAAGTATCTAAAACCTATTTATAAAGATTTTAAAATTCCAGATGCAGGTTTTTTTCTCTGGTTAAAAGTCAATGATGATAAGAAAGCAGCTAAAATTTTATGGCAAAAATTCTCGCTAAGGGTTATGCCAGGAAGTTTTATGTCAAAAGAAGTGAATGGTATTAATCCAGGTAGAGGATACTTAAGAATATCCTTAGTTGACAATAAGGAAGTTATTGAGGAAACAATGAGACGTATTTGCTTGTTTTTAAAAATGGATGTTGCAAAAGAATAATAAAGATTAAGATATGGAAAACAGTAATTTTTATATTAAAATAATCAATAAAATTTTTTTCATAATTTTATTTTTTAGTTCAATATCAATTTTTTTAGTTTTATTTTCATTCCATCCAGAAGATCCCGGCTGGGGTTTTGTTTCTGACAATATTCCAAAAAATTTTTATGGTGAAATAGGGTCATTCTTCTCAGGATTAGTAATAAGAGAATTTGGTATTTTACCTGGATTATTTCTTTCCTCAATCTTATTTATGTGGTCTTTAAAGTTATTTAATGAAACTAAAATAAAATTTTTTAAAACAAAACTGCTAACAATCTTCTTTATGATAATTTTAAGTTCATTAGGAGGCAGCTTTCTTGAGATTAATATAACTCAAAAATTAAATCTAAACTTACCAATGTTAAGTCAAACTGGTTTGTCCGAATGGTTGTTATTAAATTGTTCAAACAAAATCTCTGATTTCACAGATATTGACATTACTTCATCACAAACTTTTTTAGGGCTAATGTCCCTAATAATCTCTTTTTTATTGTTTTTTTGGATATTATCCACAGGAGAAAAAGAAATAAAATTTTTTAAATTTATTTTTAGACCTATATTTCTACCTTTACTCTGGATAGCTACAATGTTTTTAAATTTATTTTTTTACAACGATTTAAAAGCAGATAATGAATTAGAAGAACAAAAAAGCAAACTCAGTTTCTTAAACAAGTTTAAAAATAAGTTGTTTAACTTTAAAAGTAATTCCTTTGACAGAAAAAAACCAAAAGTTAGAAGGTCTCCAATATTAATCAAAAATCTCCATAAAGAAAAAAACTTAAAAAAAAGAAAAGAAAATTACAATTTATATCAAAATGAATTACCATTAGGGTCAGAAAGTGGATTCATTTTACCATCTGTAAGTTTGTTAAAAGATATTACAGAGGATATCAAACCTCCTAGTAAAGAAACTCTTGATATGAATGCAAAAGTTCTTGAAGGAGTTTTGTCAGATTATTCAATTAATGGAAACATTGAGTCTGTTAGGTATGGCCCAGTTGTAACTAGGTATGACTTACAACCAGCACCGGGTTTGAGGAGTCAAAGAGTAATATCTCTAGCTGATGATATTGCTAGATCAATGTCTGTAGAGGCAGTTAGAGTGGCAATGGTGCCAGGTCAAAATGTTATTGGTATCGAGTTACCAAATAAATCAAGAGAAACAGTTATTTTGAGAAATATTTTAGAACACCAGGAATTTCAAAAATCAGATTTTAGTCTGCCAGTCTGTCTTGGTAAAAATATAGCAGGATACCCAATTGTTGCTGACCTAGCAAGAATGCCACATTTACTAGTAGCTGGAACAACAGGTTCAGGTAAATCTGTAGGAATAAATGCAATGATTTTATCTTTACTATATAAACATACACCAGAAACTTGTAGACTTATTATGATAGATCCTAAAATGTTGGAATTATCAGTTTATGATGGCATTCCTCACCTCTTGACACCTGTTGTAACTGATCCCAATAAAGCAATTGTTGCTTTAAAATGGGCTGTTAGGGAAATGGAAACTAGATATATGTCAATGAGCAAGCTTGGTGTTCGAAATATTGATAGCTATAATTCTAGATTAATTGAAGCAAGAAAGAAAGGTGAAATTCTTTCAAAAAATATTCAAGTAGGCTTTGATCCAGAGACAGGACAACCAATATTTGAGGATCAAGAAATAAGTTTAACACCTTTACCTTTCATTGTAGTTATAATTGATGAAGTTGCAGATTTAATGTTAGTAGCTGGAAAAGATATAGAAGCCGCGGTTCAAAGATTAGCCCAAATGGCTAGAGCAGCTGGAATTCACGTTGTAATGGCCACACAAAGACCTTCAGTTGATGTAATAACAGGAACAATTAAGGCAAACTTCCCAACTAGAATTTCATTTCAGGTTACAAGTAAAATTGATAGTAGAACAATTTTAGGAGAACAAGGCGCTGAACAACTTCTTGGCAGAGGAGATATGTTATATATGGCAGGAGGTGGAAAAGTGACTCGTGTACACGGCCCTTTTGTAGAAGATGATGAAGTTGAAAAAATAACAAAATTTTTATCTGATCAATCTAATCCAGATTATGACGAAAGTATTACTGAAGAACCTGAAAATATTACTTCAGGCGAACTAGATAATTTTAATAATAAAAATGCTAGAGATGAATTATACAACGAAGCGGTATCTTTAGTTGTTAGAGAAAGAAGGGCAAGCACTTCATTTATTCAAAGACATTTAAAAATAGGTTATAATAGAGCAGCTACTATAATTGAAAAAATGGAAGATAATAATATTGTGTCTAAGCCAGGTAGAGCTGGAAAAAGAGAAATTCTGTTAGAGGATAACTAATTGAGGATATTAAATATCAAATTAAATTTTTTTTTATATGTCTTTTTTTTAATTTTGAGTTGTCAAACATGTTATGCTTTTGAGAAAAACAAATCAGAAATATTAAAAATTGAAAAATTTTTTAAAAATCTTATCACACTAGAAGCAAATTTTATTCAGGTAAGCCCCTCAGGAAATGTTAGCAATGGTAGAATATATTTGGATTTACCAGGTAAGTTGAGAATTGATTATGAAAATCCCAAGAATCTTTTGATAACATGTAAAGGATTTTGGATAGTTATTCAAGATAGAGAAGCAAAAACAACTAACAATATTCCTGTTAAGAGTACACCTTTTGCTATTTTATTAGAAAACAAATCATTTTTAGATAATCTAAATATTAAGTCAGAATATAGTATTGAGGCAGGTATAATGTCATTAAAATTAAAAAGCAAAAATAATGACAAACAAGAAAGTTTAGTTTTAGAATTTTCAGAAAATCCATTCAGTTTAAAAAAATGGATAATTCAAGATAGTTTGGGAGAAAACACAACTGTATTAATACAAAATGCAAAATATAATAATAAACTTTCTCATGTGTTGTTTTTTCCAGATACTTTTCCTGAGCCAAATAATTGAGAAGTATAAATAATGTCTGTAAATGATCTATTTATTAAAGGAAACAAGCTATTTTTAGAATTTTTTTGTAAGATTAGATATATTTAAGGAGATTGTTTTGTATGCGAATAGCAACTTGGAATATTAACTCTGTAAGGCTAAGAATACATCATGTTTTGAGATTTATAAAAGAACAGAACATAGATATTTTGTGCCTGCAAGAAACCAAGACTCCAGATGAATTTTTTCCAAGAGATGAATTAGAAAAAATTGGCTTCAAACATCAATATTATCGTGGTGAAAAATCTTATAATGGTGTAGCAATTATATCAAAATTTAAATTTACAGACACTAGATATTTGAATTGGTGTAAAAAAAATGATACTCGTCACATTTATATTAAAATAAATAATAATATTGAACTTCATAATTTTTATGTACCTGCAGGTGGAGATGAGCCAGATCTTTCAACTAATCTAAAGTTTGAACATAAAATTTCTTTCATTAATGAAATGAAAGATTATTTTTTATCAAACACAAAGAAAAATAAAATTTTAGTCGGTGATTTAAATATTGCCCCTTTAGAACAAGATGTCTGGTCACATAAACAATTACTCAACGTGGTATCGCATACTCCAATAGAAACAGAAGCTTTACTAGACTTAATCCAGACTGGTGAATGGGTAGACATAATGAGGGAATTTGTTCCACATAACGAAAAACTTTATTCTTGGTGGTCATATAGAAATAGAAATTGGGAGATTTCCAATAGAGGAAGAAGGCTTGATCACTTTTGGATATCAAAAAATTTATTTTCATTAGTAAAGTCAGGTGTTATTTATAAGGACACTAGGTCATGGGAAAAACCTTCGGACCATGTACCGATTATAGTTGATATTGATTTTTAAAAACAAAAATGAAAGCTTAAATCTTGAAAATACCATTTATAAAAATGCATGGTTTAGGAAATGATTTTATTATATTTGATAATATAAAGAATTCTACAATTTATGACTCAATATTTATAAATAAAATTAGTAACAGACGCTTAGGAATTGGATGTGATCAAGTTTTGATTATTCAAAACACAAATACTCCTGAAAATTTTAAAGTTAAAATATATAACTCTGATGGTTCGGAAACTGGTGCTTGTGGCAATGGTACAAGATGCGTAGCTGATTATCTGATGAAAAAGTATGACCTAAATTCTGTAACTATTAAAAGCGTTAGTGATGACTTAGTTTGTTCTAAAACTGATAATTTAGTTACTGTGAATATGGGTGTGCCCAAGTTTAGCTGGAATGAAATACCATTATCAAAAGATCAAAATACACAAAATGTCAAATTAGATGAGTTTGAAGCTTTCTGTTTATCAATTGGAAATCCACATGCAGTTATATTTATGAATAACTTGGAAGAGCTTGAGAATTTAAACATAAACTCTATTGGTCCAAGGTTAGAGAAAAATTCTATTTTCCCTGAATTTGCAAATATTGAATTTGTATCTGTCTTAGAGGATAAATCTCTAAGAATGAGAGTTTGGGAGAGAGGAGTAGGCATGACCTCAGCATGTGGATCTGGAGCGTGTGCAACATTAGTAGCAGCATATTCATTAGAAAAAAGCGCTAAGGAAAATAAAATTCTTTTAGACGGTGGAGATTTGTTTATTAAGTGGCTTGATAATGGATCTGTAACTCTTTCTGGAGACACTGAAAAAGTTTTTGAAGGATTTATAGGTGGATAAGTGAAAATCACTTCAAAAAATAAAAACTCTCTACCTGATATCAAAACTTTTGGATGTAGACTAAATATATGGGAAAGTCAGGTTATTAGTGACCTTGCTAGTAAGAATGGTCAAAGCGATTTAATAATTTTCAACACATGCGCTGTAACTAGTGAAGCCGAACGTCAAGCAAGACAGGCAATAAGATCTTCTAAAAGAAGTAGACCACATGCTCAAATTTTGGTTACAGGTTGTGCTGCTCAAGTAGATCCTCAAAAATGGAATTCCATGCCGGAAGTAGATTTTGTAATAGGTAATAAAGAAAAGCTTGATGAAGATTTTTGGAAGAGGTTCGTACCAGAATATAGCTTTCATCAAAATCAAAATGTATTTGTTCAAGATATTATGGAAGTAAAAAGTACATCCAGGCATCTTGTTAAATCATTCAACAAACACACACGTGGTTTCGTTCAAGTTCAAAATGGATGTGACCATAGGTGTACATTTTGTATTATTCCATTTGGAAGAGGCCCTAGCAGGTCAGTATCAACTCAAGATGTTATTAACGCTATTAATTCTTTATTAAAAAATGGAGTAAAAGAAATTGTTCTCACTGGTGTTGATTTAACATCTTGGGGTATTGATATTTTTGGGAAACCAAGTTTAGGATTGTTAGTAAAAAAAATTTTAAAAAATATTCCAAATTTGCATAGATTAAGATTGTCTTCTATTGATCCAGCTGAAGTTGATTTTGACTTGATGGATGCATTTGAGCATGAAGAAAGACTTATGCCTCATATTCATTTATCTATTCAACATGGTGATGACATTATTTTGAAAAGAATGAAAAGAAGACATCTTTATAGAGACGTAATTAATTTTGTAAAAGAAGCAAAAAGACGAAGAAATGATATTGTGTTCGGAGGTGATTTTATATCTGGTTTCCCTACTGAAGATGAAAAAGCTCACCAAAAGAGTATGCAACTTATCACTGAGGCTAACATTACATATATTCATGTCTTTCCATACTCTAACAGAAAAAATACTCCAGCATCAAATATGCCACAAGTACAAAAAAAAATTATCAAAAAAAGAGCGAAAGAACTGAGAGATTTAGCTGAAAAACAACATAATAAGTTTTTAGTCAGCCAGATTGGAACCATTCAAAAAGTTTTAGTAGAAAATAATTCAGTTGGTCATTCTACAAATTTTTCAAAAATAAAATTAAAAGAACATGTTGAAGCGTGCACAATTGTTTCTACAAAAATTTTAGAAATTAACCCTGGTGGGTTGCTAGGAACTATTCGAAATTGAAATAGATAAAAAAAGAGTAAAATTTAATGGCATTAAATTGGTTTAAAAAATTAAAGACTGGATTAAGCAAATCGGCATCTAAGGTGGAAGGTGTGATTGCCTCTATAACTGGAAAAAAAACAATTGATCAAGAAACACTTTATGATATTGAAGATCAGTTAATACTAGCTGATCTTGGTGTGGAAGTTGCTGGTAGAATAGCAAAAAAGATT
>CACHVW010000042.1 GCA_902583415.1 uncultured SAR116 cluster alpha proteobacterium
ATAAATAAGCATTTACGTTTTGCTATTCAAATTTATGACAACCAAGGTAACGTTGGTGAATACGTACCACCAAGAGGAAGAGCCAAGGTTATAATGACTGCAAGTGAAGCTCTTTCATATTACCTAATTGGATCAAATCCACTTGATCGTAATGGTGTTTATAGAAAGCTAAGAGGGTTATGTAAACATATTGGTGAGGTAGGAATAGGAGCAATAGACATAGCTTTATGGGATTTAGCTGGGAAAAAATACAAATCTCCCATTTATGAACTTTTAGGTGGAGAAAGAAAAATGCTACCCGCTTACGCTAGTACCATGAATGGAGATAAAGAAAAAAATGGACTATCTTCTCCCGAAGCATATGCTGATTTTGCAGAACAATGTTTAGAGCTTGGCTATAAAGGTTATAAAATGCATGGATGGAGCACTGGCAATGTAAAAGATGAAATAGAAATGCTTAGAGCAGTGGGTGACAGGGTAGCGGGTAAAATGAATATAATGTATGATGCAGCTTGTCATTTGAATACATTATCAGATGCTTTAGAAGTTGGTAGAGTTTGTGATGAATATGGATTTTATTGGTATGAAGATCCTTACAAAGATGGAGGCGTTTCTATTAATGGGAATCAAGCTTTGGTTCAAAAACTATCAACACCTTTATTAGTAGGGGAACATGTAAGAAATCTTGAAACCTCTGTAGATATGTTAATTAACGGTTCATCTTTTTTTTCTAGAGCTGATCCAGATTATGACGGTGGTATAACAGGTTCATATAAACTTGTACTTGCTTCAGAAGGCTTAGGAGTGGATTGTGAAATCCATTCTTGTGGACCACCAATGAGACATTTAATGGCAGCAAGCAGAAATTCTAACTTTTATGAGGTTAATCTACTACACCCTAAATGCAAAAATCCTTGGTCTTTACCTGTTTATGACAAAAATTATGATGATTTAATAAATTGTATTGACAAGTACGGCAATGTAGAGGTGCCTACTGGTCCTGGTTTGGGCGTAGAATATGACTGGGATTATATAAGAAAAAATAAACTTCACACTTTAGAAATTTCATAAGTTAGTATCTTTGAATTATCTAGATTTTAATATACTAATCATTATTTTCTTATCAGTTTTTATAGGTGGTATAATTAAAGGGACTGTAGGTATAGGATTATCTTTATTTTCAGTTCCTATAATTACATTTTTTCTCCCACCTACTACCTCAATGATTCTTCTATGTGTACCAGTTCTGATTACAAATATAATACAAATGAAAATTTATCAAGGTATCAGCAGTTTTCGGTTTCTTCCGATGTTTATTGCATTAATTATAGGAATATTAATAGGCTGTAATCTTGTTTTGAAAGTTAAACTATCTATAATTTCTCAAATAATTGCAATATCTGTAATTTTCGCGGCGATTGTAAATTTAATTGGAACAAATTTAAAGTTTGTTCAATCAAATCTTGAACGAATATTGACAATATTTTTAGGTTTTTTTTCAGGTATAATTGGTGGTATTTCAAATATGTATTCACCATATATATTAGCTTACTTAATTTCATCTGATTTAGAAAAAAAATCACTAATAAGAACAATTGCAACATTATATTTTTTAGGATCAATATTAATTTTTCCAATTTGGATTTATAATGGTTTGGGTAATATAAATGACTTAGTATGGAGTTGTTTATTATTAATACCAGCTATTTTTGGTCAAAAAATAGGAGAGAGAGTTCAAGACAAAATTTCTAACGAAACTTTTAAGAAAATCATTTTATACACTCTGCTTATTATTGGTATTTCACTTTTTATTAAAAATCTATAATTTAAAAATTTTGATTTGAAAATTATTCATCATAAATTAGATACTTAAAAATTTATAAGACGTATATAGAGGGTAGAAGGTTTGATGAGATACTAAATTTTTAAATTTAGTCATTGTTTATCTTTTCTAGACCTGTTGTAATTAGTTTAATAAAATAACCATATAATATAGGTAGAAATGCAACTGAAAAAGCTGGCCATATATTTTCTGTATTTGCGTGATGGTTGCCTATAACTACAATTCCAATCATAAGGCCAATCCAACCCATATAAACTGAACCATCACCAAAATTTTTTATAAAATTGCTGGATTTACCTTTTGCCAAAACATAACCTAGTGATCCTCCTACAACTAGTAAAAATGAAGGTAAATCTATAAACTTTTTATAATCTATTGTTGATACGGCACCAACAACCATCCCAATAATGATTATTACTCCAATTATTCTCATTTAATTATCCCACATAATTAGCATTTTTCTCCTCTATTAAATTTATCTTAAATAAAAATAAATTAGAGTAAACATGTTAATTTTTTTCGTATATAAATATATTTAAATCATATATTTGTTAATATTAAATAAAGTTAATTATCTACTATGATCACAAATAAACATAATGGTAATAAAGTTCATGGGTCTTTTAGGTAGTGCCGTTCTGGTAAATTGGGGTGGAATTGTTGAAGAAAAAGATATTGAATATAATGAGTGGCATTCAAAAGAACATATGCCAGAAAGGATATCTTTACCTGGATTTTTAAGAGGTTTGAGAGCAGTTGGAATTCCTGGCACAAATATAAATCACAAATATTTTATGATGTATGAGGCTGAGCGAAAAGAAGTTTTTACGTCTAATAAATATCTAGAAAGGTTAAATAATCCAACTGAATGGACAAAAGAAATCTTATCACATTACTTATCTCCATCTAGAACGATTTGTAGCGTTATATCCAGTAAATCAATTGGAGTAGGCGGTTATTTTTCAACCATAAGATTTTTAGGTGAAAATATTCCAAACAATCAAAACGTAGAAAATTTAAAATCTTTTCTCCCCAAAATACTTAAATTAAATGGTATAACAGGTATGCATATTATTCTTGGCGATAGTAGTTATGGGCAGATGAATACTGAAGAAAAAAAATATAGATCATCACAAGGGTTAAATGATCAAATAGTATCTCAAGCTGTCATTATTGAAGGTTTGAATTATCACTCTCTAGAAACAGCTATTAGAAGTTTTAAAAATAAGTATTCTCTTAAAGAAAATAATGAATTAATTATAAATTATTATATTTGTCAAAATATTTTAACTCAACAAGATTTGATATAAATGAAAAAAATAGTAGTTATTGGATCAGGTATAGTTGGTATTTGTACTGCTGTAGAATTGATTAATCGGGGATTTTCAGTAACGATGATCGATCCAAATGAGCCTGGTTCACAAACTTCATATGGGAACGCAGGTGTATTAACAGATTCTTCACTAATGATCATTAATAATCCTCAATTACTTAAATCATTATTTAGTTTAATCTTTAAAAGAAATACATCATTTAGATATTCAAAATTATTTGTATTTTCGAGATTATCTTGGGTAATAAGCTTTTTAATCTTTAGTAAAAGAAAACATATGGAAATTGCCGCAAAAGTATTAAGAGAATTACAAGTTTTATCTTTAAAAACACACAAAAAACTTATTAAAAAGACAAACTCTAACAATAACATTGAAGCACCTGGATGGTTGAAGGTTTTTAAAACTCAATTAAGTTATGAAAATTATGCTTATGAGTTAGATGTTTTATATAAAAACAAGGCTAAATACACTATTTTAAATACAAAACAAATAAAAAAACAATTTCCTGATTTGCAAATTGAGTATTATAAAGGTGTACTTTTTAAAAACTCACTCAGAGTTAAGTCGCCAATAGAATTATCAAAAAATTATTTTAAATATTTTATAAAATCTGGAGGTATTTTTTATAAAGAAATTTGCAAAGATATAAAATTCATCAATGGGAATTGGACCGTTTTATTAAATAAAAATAAAAAGATCTTTGATGAAGTTGTAATTTGTACAGGTCCTTGGTCTAAAGATTTTTTATCTAAATTAGGTTATAAAATACCACTTGCATGGGAAAGGGGATACCATCACCATTTTAGCACTAAGAAGACAATTAATTTAAGTCCAGCAATTCACGACGTTGATGGTGGTTTTGTTTATAGCTGTAACAAAAACGAAATTAAGGTTACATCAGGCGTTGAATTAAATTTCAGAGAAGCAGCTATTAATGAAGAACAAATTAATGATGTAGTCCAGAAATTAAAAACAATTCTACCGCTTAAAAATAAATTAACAAAAACTCCTTGGCTTGGTTCGAGACCAACTATTGCAGATAGTTTGCCTATGATTGGAAAAGCACCTAAACATAAAAACTTATGGTTCAATTTTGGACATAATCACATCGGATTATCTACGTCAGCTGGTTCTGGGGTTGTTTTAGCTGATATGATTGAAAATAAGAAAAATTCTATTAATATTGACCTATTTTTACCAGATAGGTTTATATTGTAATTCTATAAAAGTGACAAACCACCATCAACTTTAATTATTTGTCCAGTAATATAAGATGCTTCATTTGATAGTAAAAAATTTACTAAATTTGCAATATCTTCAGGCATTGCAAGTCTAGATAGAGGTATTTTATTTATAATCTTATCCCATTCACTATGTGATAGAGCAGAGTGATTACCATCTTTCTTCGTATAACCTGGCGAAATTGCATTTACAGTAACGTTATCTCTTGCTAATTGAAAAGATAGAGTTTGTGTAAGAGCCTCTAAAGCACCTTTTGCAGCTGCAGTAATTGGAAAAATTTTATTGTTTAACCCAATACTCTTATTTACAAATGAACTAATGACAACAACCCTACCGCAACTTGATTTTTTAAGATCTTCAATACATAGGTTTACGATTTCTGAAAATGACAGCGTCATAGTTTGAACTGATCTATTAAGATCATCGTAATTAAATTTTCCAAATTCTTTTTTGTCAGCATATCCTGCATTAGAAATAAATTGGTCGATATTGCCTGTAGTACTTCTCGCTAAATTCACTAATTCTTTTAAAAATTTCCTTTCTGATATGTCACCACAAATATAACTTACTTTTGCACCTTTATGTTCTGCAAATTCTTTAACAGAAATTAAACCTTCTAAGTTTGACTTGGTAGTTAAAGTAAAACACACTCTTTTTGAAGCTAGTTTTTTTACAGTTGCAGCTCCAATTCCAGACGCTGCGCCAGTAATTAATATAGATTTCATTTTTATAAACTTTATTAAATGTGATTTAATTATTCTATAAATATCGTTTTTTTTCAATAATTTATATTAATTTATAGACAAATTATGTCTTAAACATAATAATTTTGCTTGGAGGTATTGTTTTGTCAGTGTTACTCGGTCAAGGAGAGTTTAAATATAAGGTTGTTGAAGACTGGGCTAAACTCCCTGAAAATTGGTTTTTTATGGATGTAGCTGGAGTTGCAGTCAATAGTAAAGATGAGGTTCATGTCTTTAATCGAGGCAGACACCCTATGATTATCTTTGACATAAATGGGAATTATCTTAGATCTTGGGGTGAAAACCTATTTTCAAGACCACATGGTATTCATATTGGTCCTGATGATTATATATACTGTACTGACGATGGAGATCATACAGTTAAAAAAATAGCACCTGATGGAAAATTAATATTTAAAATTGGAGTTCCCGGTAAACCATCAGAATTTATGTCTAATTTGCCATTTCATAGGTGTACCCATACTGCATTATGTCCAGATAACAACATTTTTGTATCAGATGGTTATGGAAATGCTTGTGTTCACAAGTATTCTCCTGATGGAAAACTTATTAAAACATTTGGTGAGTCTGGTACGGGTCCTGGCCAATTTAATCTTGTCCATAATATTGTGGCTGATGATGATGGCTGGATATATGTAGCAGACAGAGAAAATCACAGAGTACAAGTTTTTAATACAGAGGGTAAATACGAGACACAATGGAATAATCTTCACCGACCATGTGGTTTATTTATGCCTAGAGGTAAATGTCCAATTTGTATTGTTGGAGAGTTAGGACCGGGACTATTAGTAAATAGAAAATATAAAAATTTAGGCCCAAGGTTAAGTATTTTAGACAATAATGGTAACTTAATTTCACGTTTGGGTGGTGAAAATGGTGCTGGCTTTAAATTAGGCCAATTTCAGGCACCTCATGGAATATCACTAGATAGTAAAGGAAGTATTTATGTTGGAGAAGTTTCATATACAAATTGGCCCTACACATATGGAGATGAGCCAAAGCCAAAGTATTTAAAAACACTTCAAAAGCTTGAAAGAGTCTTAAATTAAATTAGTATTATTATTAAAGTAAAATAATTTGAAAGGAGGTTAAACTACATTTATCAAACTTATTAACTAAATCAAAGGAGGAAAATAAATTATGAAATTAAAAAATTTATCATTTGTAATTTCTACAGCTACAATCATGGCATTTGGAAGTTTGTTTTCACCAGCTTACTCTGCTGGCAAAGACATAACAATTGTTATAGCTGAAGAACCTGACATTGTAGATCCTTGTGAAGCTACAAGATCTGTTGTTGGGAAAATAGTTAAGCAAAACGTTACTGAAACATTGACGGAAATCAATCCTGCTGATGGATCTGTAACACCTAGGCTTGCAACATCTTGGAAGCAGACTGATAATCTTACCTGGGAGTTTAATATTAGGAAAGGTATTAAGTTTCATGATGGCGAAGATTTAAATGCAAAGGCTGTTGTAAAGTCAATTAACCGAGCATTAAACCCTAAGTATGACTGTGAAATTAGAACGAAATTTTTTGGAAATATAAAATTGAAAGCTTCAGCAATAGGAAGTCATACTATTTCAGTTAAAACTGAATCACCTCAACCTATTATGCCTGCTTTGATGGGTACGATGACTGTTGTTAGCCCAAACACTCAAGAGGCAAAAGGTGTTCGTGATCCTAAAGGAACTGGTCCATATTTATTTAACACATGGACCCCAGGTCAATCTGTTACCTTAAAGAGGTTTGATGGATATTGGGGAGATAAACCAGAGGTTGAGAATGCAACATATGTCTGGAGAAATGAGTCTGCAGTTAGAGCAGCTATGGTTAAAACTGGTGAAGCTGATATAGCCGCAAGTATAGGTGTCCAAGATGCCAATGATCCAAAAATGGATTTTAGTTATTTTAACTCAGAAACTTCTAGACTAAGGATTGATATGACAAGAGCTCCTCTAAACGACATTAGAGTAAGAAAAGCTATGAATCTAGCTATTGACCTTGATGGATTAATGGGAACAATTTTTCCAAAAGGTGTAGTCAAAATGACTCAGATTGTTGTTCCAAGTATCAACGGTCACAATCCAAGTCTTAAGCCGTGGCCATATGATCCTGCTGAAGCAAAAAGATTAGTTAAAGCTGCTAAGGCAGACGGTGTACCAGTAAATAAAGAAATTGTTTTGATTGGAAGATTAGGTATCTATCCTAATTCCACTGAAGCAATGGAAGCTATGCATGCGATGCTAACTGAAGTTGGTTTCAATATAAAAATTAAAATGATGGAAACTGCAGGATGGCTTAATTTTTTAAGCAGACCATATGCTGAAGACAGAGGGCCAGCTTTACAACAAAGTCAACATGACAACAATAATGGTGATGCTGTTTTTTCCATGTTTAATAAATATGCATGTAAAGGTGCTCAATCTACAACATGTGACAAACAAGTAGATGCTTGGATTAAAGAAGCAACAGCTGCTACTGGAACCAAGAGAAGAGACACTTGGCGCAAAGCACAAAAGAAATTGCACGAAGAAATTATACCTGATGTGCAAATGTTTCATATGGTTGGATTTTCTCGTGTAAACCCCAGAATTAAATTTACGCCTACTATTTCTACTAATAGTGAAATTCAAATTTCACAGGTAAAATTTAATTAATATTATAAAAAATTAGTTTCCAACTAGATATTTCTGGTTGGAAACTTTTTTTTAAAATACAATAAATCTATGAGACAATATTTATCTAAAAGAATTTTTTCTAGTATTTTAGCTATCACTGGACTTTTTGTGATGGTTTTTTTCCTAGCTCGTTTAACTGGTGATCCAGGACACTTATATCTACCTATAGACGCTCCATTAGAGGTTAGAAAAGAATTTTCTGAAAAACATGGATTTAATGATCCTATATATATTCAATTTGGAAAATTTTTAGGAGACTTAACTGACGGTAACCTTGGTTATTCTCTTAGAAAAGAAAGACCAGCGATAGACATAGTTTTAGAGGCTATTCCAGTTACTCTGTCTTTAGCTGCTGTTGCAATGTCAATAGCTTTAATAGGTGCTATTTTAATTGGTTCATTAGCTGCATATAGGCCAAACGGAATTTTTGACAGAATTTCAAGGGTTGTTTCTTTAACTGCCGCAAGTGCACCAGATTTTTGGGTTGCGATAACAGCTATTTTAATATTTTCAGTTTCTCTCGGATGGCTGCCAACGTCTGGAATTGGAGGAGTCCCATATTGGATAATGCCCATAGGTATTTTAGTCATTAGACCGTTGGGACTTTTAGTGCAAGTTGTAAGAGGATCAATGATTACTGCTCTCAGTTCAGATTTTGTCAAAACAGCTAGGGCAAAAGGTGTAAAAGAAAAAGTAGTTATTTTCAAACATGCTCTTAGAAATGGTTTGTTACCTGTGATAACAGTCGCTGGTGATCAAGCTGCAGCTATTGCTAATGGTGCAGTAATTGTAGAAACTATATTTGGATGGCCAGGAATTGGTAAGCTTATGATTGACTCAATAATGCAAAGAGATTTTGCAGTCGTACAGGCCTCAATTTTAATTACTGCAATAGTTATACTTTCTATAAATATAATAATTGATATTGCATATGCAGTTCTAGATCCAAGAATAAGACATAAATAAAATGCAATTAATTTTAGAAAAAAATTATTTAAAAAATAAATTTAGAAAAATATTTTCTATGTTTATGAATGACAAGCTAGCTTTAATATCAATAATTTTTTTATTATTTATGGTTTTTTTAGCAATTTTTGGGCCTTCTCTCATTAGTGAATCTTATACAAAAATGAATTTAAGACTTAGAAATTTAGAACCTTTTTCTTTTGATCAACACTTTATGTATTTTTTTGGGGCTGACGCACTGGGTAGAAGCATGATTGCAAGACTTATACTTGCTACACAAAATACAATGTTTATAGCAGGTAGTGCAGTAATTTTATCAATGACTTTAGGGGGTGTTTTAGGACTAATTTCAGGTTATTATGGAGGTAGAATAGGAAATTTAATTATGAGAATGGCTGATATAATTATGAGTTTTCCGTCACTTTTATTAGCCGTTATCGTTTTATATATGTTTGATCCTGGCTTATTAAATTTAGTTATTGTCCTTGCCTTTACAAGAATGCCTATATACATGAGAACTGCAAGAGCTGAGGTACTTGAAATAAGAGAAAGGTTGTTTGTTTCAGCAGCGATATCAATGGGTGCTTCAAACCTAAGGATAATTTTCAAACATATAGCTCCATTGACAATTCCAACACTTATTACGATTGCAACATTAGATTTTGCATTTGTAATGTTGGGTGAGTCAGCGCTGAGTTTTCTTGGTGTTGGGATACAGCCTCCAGAAGTTACTTGGGGATTAATGGTGGCACAAGGAAGGAATTACCTGCAAATTGCATGGTGGTTAGCATTTTTCCCTGGTTTAATAATTATGTTAGTAGCTTTATCCTTAAACTTATTGTCTTCGTGGTTAAGAATTGTTTTAGATCCTAGAGAGAGATGGCGTCTAGAAGATATTGGTGACAAAAGTGAGTGATACAAAGAAATTATTATTAAAAGTAAATAACCTCTCAGTTTCATTCGATACTACTGAAGGTTCTTTTGATGCAGTAAAATCAGTAAATTTCGATTTAAAAAAAGGTGAAACATTAGCAATCATCGGAGAGAGTGGATCAGGTAAAAGCGTTACAGCTTCTGTAATAATGGGTATTCTAGCCTGTCCTCCAGGAAGAATTAAAAGTGGCGAAGTTTTCTTAAATGACCTAGATATATTAAAGCTTTCAGACACTGATAGAAGAAAACTAATGGGAAGTAAAATAGCTATTATTTTTCAAGATACGTTGTCTCACCTCAATCCTGTTTTTTCAGTAGGTTCCCAAATAGCAGAATGTTTCGAGGTTCATAAAAATCTCTCAAAAAAAGAGAGTTGGAAAAAAGCAGTTGAATTATTGGAACGAGTTAGGATTCCAAACCCATCAAGAAGAGCTAAAGACTTCCCACATCAATTTTCAGGGGGACAAAGACAAAGAGTAATGATTGCCATGGCTCTAGCTTTAGAACCAGATATAATCATAGCAGATGAACCTACTACTGCTTTAGATGTTACAATTCAGGCTAAAATTTTGGAATTATTAGGTGAGCTTAGGGATGAAAGAAATATGGGTTTAATTTTAATTACTCATGATTTAGCTATTGCTGCAGAAATCTCGGATAAGGTAATAGTGCTTAATGAAGGTAAAATCGTTGAAAAAGGGATAACAAGAGATGTCTTTATAAACTCTAATCATGCTTACACAAGGCAGCTAATGAATTCTATACCTGGAAAAATAACAAAACAGAAAAAGAAAACATCAAAAAAGTTTTCTGATCCAATCCTAGAGATAAAAAATATTTCAAAATTTTATGATACTATTGCTTGTGATAATGTAAGTTTTAATTTGTTTCCTAATGAAGTTCTGGGAATTGTCGGTGAGTCTGGGTCAGGTAAAACAACTATCTCTAATTTAATTTTAAGATTGGCAAGTCCTTCTAATGGTGAAATTTTATATCATGGACAAAATATTTTAAATTTTAATAGAAAAGATTTATTTAATTTTAGAAGAAAGGTTCAAGTAGTATTTCAAGATCCATATGCATCTTTAAATCCAACAATGAATATATATGATATCATATCTGAGCCGTGGGTTATTCATTCTGATTTTTTAGATAAAAAATTACATAAAAGTACAGTATCAGATCTTTTAATAAGTGTAGGCTTACATCCAAATGATGCAATCAAGTTTCCTCATCAATTCTCTGGTGGACAAAGGCAAAGAATTGCTATTGCAAGGGCTTTAGCACTCAATCCAGAAATTATTATCTGTGATGAAGCAGTATCTGCCCTTGATGTTTCAATCCAGGCTCAAATAATAAAATTATTATCAAATTTGAGAAATAAATTTTCGTTGTCATATATCTTTATTGCACATGATTTGCCAGTAGTTAAAGATTTAGCTGATAGGGTTGTTGTTATGAAATCAGGAAAAATTATCGAGCAAGGTATGGTTGATGATGTGTTTAATTTTCCTAAAGAAAAATATACGAAAGATTTATTAAAAGCTAGCCCTTCTATAGAAAATTTGATTAGTTAATTTACTAAAAATTTTAGAAATTATGAGTATAAAAATGAAGAATGAAGAACAAGTTTGGGAATTGGTTGAAAATAAAAAAGAAGAATTTATAAATCTTTCTGATCGCATTTTTGATACTCCTGAAATTTTATATCAAGAATTTAAGTCAGTATTAGAACACATTAAAATGTTAAAAAAAGAAGGATTTAAAATTACTGAAGGTATTTGTAATATGCCAACTGCAGTGATGGGTGAATATGGAGAAGATGGGCCAATTATAGCAATATTAGGTGAATTTGATGCATTGCCTGGCTTGAGCCAAGAAGCTGGAATTGCTAAACACAAACCACTAGAAAACACTAATAATGGCCACGGATGTGGTCATAATTTGCTTGGCGCTGCCTCACTTCTTGCAGCTACAGCTATTAAGGATTGGATATTAAAAAATAAAATTAAAGCTAGAGTGAGATATTACGGATGTCCTGCAGAAGAGGGTGGGGCTGCTAAAACATATATGGCCAGAGATGGATTATTTGATAATGTTGATGTTGCTATATGTTGGCACCCAGCTACTTTTAACTCTGTTAACATGCCAATTTCTTTGGCTAATTCTAGAATTGATTTCACATTTTTTGGTAAAGCAGCTCATGCATCTACCGCACCACATCTGGGCAGAAGTGCTCTAGATGCAATTGAGTTAATGAATGTTGGGGTGAATTATATGAGAGAACATATGCCTGACTCGGCAAGAGTGCATTATGCTTATATGGATACTGGAGGCAATGCTGCAAATGTAATTCATGCTAAAGCAACTGTAAGGCATTTAATTAGAGCTTCAAATTTAATGGAACTCCGCTCTTTAGTTGATAGAGTTTATAAAATTGCAGATGGTGCTGCTTTAATGACTGAAACAATAGTAGAAAAAAAGGTTTATAGTGGAGTTTCTAATTTATTGGGAAATAAACCATTAGAAAAGATAATGCAAACTGAGTGGGAAAAATTAGGACCTGTTAAATTTGATAAGAATGACATAGATTTCGCTAATAAAATTCGTTCTACTTTTACGGAAACCGAAATTTTAGACAGTTTTCAAAGAATAGGTATAAAAGCTCCCTTAGACCTACCCTTATGTGATTTTGTTGCACCTTTAGATAGTAGAAATAATGGAGGTATTGGTTCTACAGATGTTGGGGATGTTAGCTGGGTAGTTCCTACAGTCCAAGCTCGTGTAGCAACCTGTGCAGTAGGAACTCCTTTTCATACATGGCAAACTGTAGCTCAAGGAAAATCTGCAGTAGCACATAAAGGTTTGATACATGCTGCAAAAATTATGGCATCTACTGCATCTAATCTCATCAAAAACCCAGAAAAAATTGTTGAGGCTAAAAAGGAATTTGATAATAAAATATCTAAAAACCCATATTTTTGTCCTATCCCAGATGGAGTAATGCCTCCTATTTCAAAAGATTAATTATTCTTTTTATCTGAAATTTGATATAACTTAACTAATTCATGTATGCGCTCTTAGCTCAACTGGATAGAGTATTTGACTTCGAATCAAAAGGTTGGGGGTTCGAGTCCCTCAGGGCGCACCATAACTTATTGTTTAATATCAATTATTTAGAAGAATTGATTTTAAATAATACCCAGAGATTACTCAGTTTTGACACAGATTTGACACAGTAAAAGGAGTCAAAGATGAGTTGTGTACGTAAAAGAGGTAAATCTTGGAATGTTCAAGTAAGAGTATCTGGTTGGAGAAGTTTTACTAAATCATTTAATAAAAAGAGTGATGCTATTACTTGGAGTTCAAAGTTAGAACTTCAGTTAAGAAACACTTCACTTCCAGAAGAAAATATCCAGAACCTAAAACTATCTTATCTAATGAATAGATACGCTGAGGAGGTTTCTTCAAAAATAAAGAGTGGAATAACTGAACAATGCCAATTGAGATTAATATCTAAAAGATGGATAGGGGACTGCAAAGTCGTTAACCTAACTAAACATCATTTTGAACAATATAAAGAAGATAGACTAAAAGAGGTTAAATCTGGAACTGTAAAAGCAGAGTTAACTCTAATCCAAAGAGTATTTAAGACTGCAATTAAAGAATGGGGATATGGAATATTAGTAAATCCAATCGCTAATATTGAATTACCAAAGTCTGCAAAACCAAGAACTAGAAGACTTCTTTCAAATGAACTG
>CACHVW010000043.1 GCA_902583415.1 uncultured SAR116 cluster alpha proteobacterium
TGGACAAACCTTTGTTGGTCAATATGTAAAAGGAAAACCAACTTATGGTACTTTGAAATATGTTGATGGTGATAGGTATGAGGGTGAATTCAAAAACGACAAACGAGATGGAGAAGGCACATATTTTTTTAAAAAAGGAACAAAAAAAGAAGGTATTTGGAGAAACGGTAAATTTGAATATGCAAAAAAAATAACAAAATTCAAAAATTCAATTGCTAATACAACAAAACCAAAATTTTACTATGATGATTTATATTTATCAAAACAAGAAATAGAAAGAGAAAGAAACAAACGGATTGAACTTGAACGTAGATTGGCATCTATACTAGCGAAACAAAAAAAAGAGCGTAATATAATTGATTCTGATATAAGAGTACCAATTTTAGAAATTATATCTAACAAGACCAACGGCAAACGAGGTACAATCAGAGGGCTTGCAAAAGATAATGTACAGGTGGCTGAAGTTACTGTAGATGGTAAGAAAGTTAATATATCATCAGACGGCAGTTTTGAATACTCAACATATGTACCACCTAGTGGAGTTAAACTAAAAATAGAAGTAACGGATGTGGCAGGATTAACAATTTCTAAGATAGTAGAATTAAAGGGAAATTTAGAATTAGCTAGTCCAAAGATATCATTTGATAGACTTAATCCATTAAGTAAGAGAGTGAAATCTAATCCAAATGCATTGGCATTAATTGTAGGTGTTTATAAATACGAAAACATTAAAGCAAAAGCCATTTACGCTGATAATGATGCATTGGTATTTAGAGATTATGCAATAGAAAAATTAGGAATAAAACCAAGAAAAATTAAAATTCTGTTAAATAATAAAGCTGATGAAAAAGAAATACTTCTATCCATAAAAGAATGGCTAAGACGTTCAGCCAAACCAAACCAAAGTGATATTTATGTATTCTTTGCAGGACACGGTTTAGCATCAGATGATGGTAAGAATATGTATCTACTACCATATGATGGTTCACCAAGATTATTAGAGAAGACTGCGATATTACGTGATGAGATGTTTTCTGATATAAAAGAAGTAAGCCCCCGGAGTGTTACAGTCTTCTTAGACACGTGTTATTCGGGTATAACACGTAATGAGGAAATGCTTTTTGCGGGTAGACCAATCGTTATTAAAGCTAAAGAGCAAGCTATACCTGATGGATTTACACTCTTTAGCGCTGCTTCAATTGACCAGATATCCAGACCACTTGAAGAAGCAAAACATGGTATGTTTTCATACTTCTTAATGAAGGGTATGGAGGGTGATGCAGATACAAATGCTGACAAAAAAATAACAGCTATCGAGCTACATAACTATGTTAGAGAAAACGTAACTCAACAATCATCTGGATCACAAACCCCTGAACTACAGGGTAATAAAGAAAGTGTATTAGTCCAGTTTAACTAACATTGACAGCCATAATTTTGGTGCATAATATTTCTAACTTTGTTAAGATTATTATTTAAAAAATTTACAATTAAAATGATATACAATACAAAGGCGAAATAATTGGATATATCGAAGTGGTTAGACGAATTAGGCTTATCTCGTTATTCAGACACTCTTTCGGAATTTCCTATTGAAGATATAATTGAATTTACGGATGACGACTTTAAAGAACTTGGTGTTCTTACACCACACCGTAAAAAACTTCTTGTAGCAATATCATCTCTTAATAATATCTCTTCATCTGAAGACACCTTATCATCTTCGAATACAGAAACATCATCCAGTTCATTTTCCAATTCTATTAAAGATCTTCCTCAAGTTATTGCTATCCCTCTTCATGAATACGCAGAAGAGGATCATCCTGGCATGAAACTTTGGGCAGCTTGTGATGTAGTTGAACTGTTATTGAAGTTTTTAGTAATTATAGGTGCTGCTGACAGAAGGCAACATGGTGAGCTAGATGATAAATTATTAAAAGAGCTTTGGGGTAAAATTGAAATGCCTACTCTTGGTGCGTGGCTGTCTATGGCTATATCTCTATCACAATCCAAAAGTAAAAATGACCTAATGATTCCTGAGATAGATCAGTATGTAAATGCCACTTTAAAAACATTGCTTTATGGACCAGACAATCCAGGAACAGCAGACACATCGTTTTTAAAACTTCGTAACCGTTTAGCACACGGAGGAGGATTAACAAGAAAAGAGGCTGAGCGTTTAATATCTATTTGGCAAGATCCATTTGAAAAGACTATTAAAGCATTAGATTGGTTGAGAGATATTAAAATTATTGGCCTAGATAATAATGTTCCGATGGAATTAAAAGGACCATCAGATAATTTAATAGCTGCTGATAATTTGGATATATCCCAATTTGAGGATGATAGTGATGGTGTATGGCTTATAAAAGGTGATAATACATTATCCTTGTGGCCTATGGCATTATTTGGATATCCTTCAGTATCAAATGCAAAGGGTAACATTGAAACGGGTGATATCAACTCAACCCAAATATATGTTCGCAAAGACGTCGTGCAACTTCAATTTACACCTCTTGGAGCAGAAGGCTTTAGTCACTCAGAAGCTGGTGTATCTGCTGTTGAAGCTTTCCAGTCTTTATTTAGTTTAAAACGTGCAAACCAGAAAGCATCAGAGAAGGCATTTAAAATACAAGACTTTGGACGAGAGATCCAAAAAGATGCTAACCAAATGGTAGGGCGCTTTGAAGAACAAGAGCATATAGAAAACAGTTTTAAAGATATAGAGCAGGGGATAGTTTGGATTACAGGTCCTGCAGGTATAGGTAAATCATTTTTAGTTGCACGACTAGTACAAGATCTTATTGATAATAATAAAGATAAAAACAAGATTATCCTTCCTTATAGATTTAAATCTGGAGACGACGCACGCTGTAGTCGAGACGCCTTTGCTACCTTTGCCATTGAAAGACTAGTAGCTGTGGGAGCATTGATTGACAATGCTAAGATAGAAGAAAAAGGGAAAGCTGAAGATCGACTAAAAGCCTGCCTCGATTATTTGAATAAAGATAAGAAAGTCGTCTTTGTTCTAGATGGATTAGATGAACTTCTTTCGAGAGACGCTACCTTTGCTGAAGATATTCCTTTAGGATTAGACTCAATGCGTATTACGTGGGTTTGCTCTGGTCGTCCAGAACCAGAACTTGTGAAGGTCTTTAGTAACCCTCGTGTTATCAATCCTTATCCTAATGGTCTTCCAGCCATGCAAACACAAGATATAAGAAGCATGTTGTTAGAACGTATTGGCTTATTTAGAAACAAGCTTCTTGCAGGAGACAAAGAAAAAGGTGATGAAGTCGTTAACCCATTTATTGATCTTGTCGCTAAGAGAGCTGAAGGACTACCACTGTTTGTAAATTATGTTACCCAAGATGTACAACAGGGTAATTATCCATTAGATGGCACAGCTAACTTACCCAAGGGTTTAACAGCTTACCACGAGAAGTTGATAGAAGGATTAGGTGTTGGTGCCTTAAAAGAACTATTAACGCCTCTTGTGGCCACACTGGCAATGGCAAATGAGCCTTTAGCAGAACAAGAAATAATCACGTTTTTAAGGCTAAGAGATAGAATACCAGACGGTGAGGCAGGAGATAAATTAGTAACAAAAGGCCTTGCTGCTATAGCAAGCATGTTAAGGCGTGCTCCTGATCCTGAAGGAGAAGATGGTTACATGTTGCATCATCTATCACTAAGGAAACATATACTAACGACAGAGACAATGAGTTATCCAGTAGAGCAGGCAAGGAAGGCATTTGCGAATGCGGCTATGAACCCAGATGAGGAAGCGTCTATATCGAATTACTTATATAGAACAGGTATCGATCATCTAATTGATGCTGGTAAATTAAAAATAGCGGGTGAATTTCTTCTTGATTTTGATAGATTAGAAACAATGTTTACGCTTGGAAAAACAATCTCAGATATAAATGGTTATTGGAATAAATTACCAATCAGTACAAATCAATTGGATGCAATATATTTAAATCAATTTATACCAATACCTGTTTTATCATATGAAGAATTTGGAGATGGTAAAGACTGGTCTAATTTTGTTAAAAAAGAAATTTATGGTTTAGAAAATGCTAATTTATCTTCAAATTTAGAAGAGTTCTGGTTATTAAAATCACAAAAAGTTTCTGCTAAAAAAAATAATGAAGATTTATCTCAAAGCGAAATAGAATTACAAAATGAATTTGATAGTCTTTTAAATGACTCGGATGATCTTACTGATTTTTTTGAAGATAGTTTGACAGAAAAAAATGAGGACTTCTTCTCTTATTGTCGTATAAAAGCTAAGGAATATACTGAAATAGAAGATACAGGATTAAGGCTTTCATTGTACTATCAACTATCAGATTTTTTCTTACTCGCAAAATTAACTCACTCAGGAGTTGAAATTAGTAAAAGAATTTGTAGATCTTTATTGACTGAGATAGGGCCTGAGAAACCTGAAACAATAATGGCACATGCCCGTCTTTCTGCATTTTATGCACAATGGGATGGACAAGATTTAGAAACAGAGATTAATGAAGAACATTTATTTTATAATAACAACATTGGTAAAAATTATTTAAAGGCAGGAGCATCTTTTATGGTGCCATCACCTTACTATGCTCCTGAAATATTTCGTTATTGTTTAAAGTTAATATGCGATAAAGTTGGCTTAAAAAGTCCTTTAATATCGTCGCTACTTTCAAGTCCAGCTATAATTCTTCCTACTGTTGGAAATCTCAATATTAAAGTTAAAAATAAAAAAATAATGAATGTGTCTGATCTTTTAAGGGAATTGTTTTATATTTCTTCTAACGATAAGGGTAAAAACAATTTATCTACAATTGAAATTAATCTGAGTTTAGCTAATCGTTTATATTTTGAATTAAATCTCAAAGAATCACTGCTAGTAATTGAAAAAGTTTATAAAGATCTTTTTACGCTATTTGGTTTAAACGATCAAAGATCTATTAAAGCTCTTGAAATCAAAGGAAACATTGAATTTGAACTTGGAAATTTTCAAAGTGCTAAGGGTATCTTTGAAATTTTAATAAAAAAAATAGACAGAAAATATTCAAATCCGTCACTTTTAAATGAATGGTGTGCTAAATTAGCTATCATAGAATTTACTTTTAAAAATTTTGAAGAAGCGGAAAATTTATGTCAAAAAGGATTATTATATTTTGATGATGTCAAATCAAACTATTCTTATTCTATATCAGATGATAGAATTTTTATTTTGATTAGATCAATGTTAAGTGAAATTGAAAATTCTTCAAATATATTTAATATTTCTTCCAAAGAAATGGATGAAGATTTTAATGAAATTATAGATTTTTATTTGGATAAAGGTCTTTATGAGAGTTGTTTGTTTTATCTATATGATCGAGAATTTAACTTAAATATTAATACTACAGAAATTCTGAAATTTATGCGAATACTAAAACTGCATAGAATACCTGGATTTTCAAATAATTTTAATTTTTTAATATCTAGACTAACATCCCGACAAGAAAGAATTATACGAATGCGCTACAAGATAGGTACAAATATTACTCACAGTATTAAAGAATTAGCTAGCCAATTTAATGAAAGTCCTGAACAAATAAAAATGCAAATTATAGATGGACTAAATAAAATTAAATTATAATAAAAAACTTTTTTAACTTAATTTTATATCAAATCTTTTTTTCATCTTTTCAATTGTTTCTTCTGGAACATTATGAATAGAAATACCTTCATGTCTATTTTCTAAAATCACAGATACAAATTTAACATTTAATTTTTGAGCTAAATCTTGGTATTCACTTAATTCTTCTTTGGAGGTCATTGTATTACTTACAATTGTAGAATTGCCTCTTTCTAATTCTTGCTTTACTGATTCATAACAATATTTATGAGCCTTTTTAAGTAATTTAAGATCAAACTTGCCATTATTAAATTTTGCAAAATATTGGTCTGCTTCGTAAAAATTTAGATTTAATGATTTAGCAAATGATGTTTTTCCAGAACCTGGCAACCCTCTTATTGCATAAAGTGTGATAGTATCATTTTTAATCATTTATCAATTTAGCCTAATATTTCTTTAATTTTATTTTTGGGTATAAAACTTTTTTTGAAAGTCGATATAAATGCTTTTTCAAAAATATTTTTAAAGAATTTATTTTCAATTTTACCAAAATTTTTAATTAAACTAAAAAGCTCCTCTGAATAGTCTGAATATGATTTTTCATCTTTTTCATATTTAGCAATTTCCATTAAATCTGCATATGAAGTAAAAATTTGTATTTTACTTCCATCATCAATATTCTGTTTTATATATTTTATATTTTCAAAATAGCAATTTTTACTTTTATCTAAATTATTTTTATTAGAGTTATTCAATTTATGAAGGTTAAAATATATTTTCCCCATATAGTTTTTAGACATAATTATTCCAAAAACATCATTTAATTCTTTATTGAGTTTTAACCAATTGTTACAGCTTTCCAAAACTTTATCTGAGGTTGGTTCTTTTTCAAAATACATCCTTGTAAGTGAACCATATGACCGTGCTAAGCCTGGTTTGTCACTCAACATTTCTTTTATTTCTAAAGATTTAATAATTAGAGATTCAGTTATTTTTTCTTTTGGATAGTTGTTGCCAAAAGATGTAAAAATCCTTGAACTTACAGCTAAATGATTATCATCTTTTTGATCTTTCAGTTTATGAATACACTTTAATAGCATTTTTTTCCCAAGCTCTTTATTTAGATTATGGTAAATTTCAATCAAAGCTGAATAGTGATCAATGTCATAAATTAACCATTCTGGTAATTCTTTTTCCTGTTTTAAATCTTTTATAAATCTTATTAATTTTGGATATTCTCTTGTATTATACAATGTTCGCATAGCAGGATAGATGAGTTTAGTTTTATAATTATCAAGATCAAACCAGTTATCTAGAAGGTTTGTGATGCTTCCATTATCAGTAAGCCCAGAATGAAATATTTTTTCAAATTGAATATAATATTTTTCTACTGATATATCATTTAAAAGTTTATTGTATTTAGGACCACTATAATTTTTTAAGTAATTTTGGCATTTATTTGCTATTATACTTGCTTTTTCAAATTGATTTAGTACACACAAATTTCCAATTAAATCTAAGCCAGAATAGAATATTGGCTCAATATAATTATAACCACTTTTTTCAAATAAATTAAAGATCCGTTCACTTTCATGTGCAAAATCATTTTGAGAACTTTTTAATGCTGTTGCAGCTGTGAAGCAACATGTCCTTTGTGTTAAAGGGATATTTTCCAAATCATTGTTTAATGAAAATATTTTTATTAAAGCATTTAGGGTTGCTCTGTTTCTAAATTTTATTTTATTATTAAGATTTGGTAAACTCTCAAAAATACCTGTATTAAAGCTTATTTCTTCAATTTTTTTAGCTGTTTCAATTAAACTTAATCCTGTGGCATTAGATAGAACTTTTAAGTCGAATTGATATCCTAAGCACGAAGATATAATTAAAAATGTTTTATATTCTTCATTATTTTTTAAGGTATCATTGATGGTGGCTTCTAGGGAATTATAATGATTTTTGAACACATTCTCATCTAGTTCATCGTTATTAACTAAATACCATATATCATCAAAGTAAATTAATTTATTTTGTTTTAGGTTTTCAAAAGTTATTTTAACATCATCTAATGTAGTTTGATCATCTGTCTTATCTAGATATTGAATGATTTTTTCAGCAAGGTCTTGGTTCGCATTAAGTTGATTTTTGATATATTCGATTAATTGATCATTTTTTAAATTTTCAAGTTCAACTTTAGTTTCAATATTTAGATGATTTGGTAGTTTGTTTCCGATTAAAATAAAACTTATTTTTTGGTTTGTGTTATAATCCTTAAGTTGATTTAACCATTTAGAGCTTTCATTATCTAGATAATTTAATCCACTAATTAGTATACATGTATTTTTTTGATTTTTTATTTTTTCAAAAAATTCAAGACTAGCAGCTTCAAAAATGTTATTTACAGGCGTTTCCTGATTTGATTGTGAAACAGCCATGTTAAGTAGATTACCGAAAGGAATAAAATCTGTTATAGTTTCAATTGTACTTTCAATGGACTCATTAGAAGTGTTATTAACTGGTTTATCTAACAATTGATTAACCAAATCAAAAGAAGAATTCTCGTTATTACACTCAATTTCTAAAAATGAAAATTTATTAGCATACTTTTGTTTGATATATATTTTTGCACTAGTTTCATCAATAGTTTTCAAAAAAGTGAAGCTAAGTTTTGATGTGATATTTTCTTTTAATTTAAAATTTTGATATATAAAAGGATGTGTCCAATTTTCAGATGTTTTACTTTCTATAATTGTAGCTTTTTGTATTTGTTTTTCCCTGAATAAAAATGCAAACAAGATGTTAGCAAAAAGAAAGGTAGATATAAAACTTATATATTGAAAATTTAGAGTTGTTATGCTCATAAAAAATATTAAAACTAAAAAAATTGCAACATAACTAAATATATTAAATTTTGATTTGTCTATTGCTTTGCCAAATATATAAAAGTTTAAAACAAACAAAATTGAAGGTATTATTAAACTATGTAATTCAGAGATTGAGCCTTCATAAATAATGAATGAAGTTAATATCCAGGATACTATGCTCATTGCAATAATTACTGCAATTATACCAGAGTTACTAAAGATTAATTGAAAAAAATTAGATGATTTAAACTTTAGTTTTAATGATTGTATTATTATAAATGGAAAATACAAATATACTACAGAAACTAAGAAAACATACCAAAAACTTAATATTGCAAGGGCTTCTGGATCAGGTACAGTAATAAACGTTCTTAAGGCTGGTAGAATGATAAAAGGAACTATTCTTGAGATAACAAAGCTTAAAGATAATATAGATACAAATTGCAAAATTTTATTTGGGTTGTAGTTTGTTTTTTTTCTATAAATAAAAATTCCTATAAATATAGAAAATAAAAATAAAGCAGAATTTATTATGATAATTGGAGTTAATAAGTTTGATCTATCTCTAGAAAAACCCATGTTTCTATAAATTTTAAGAGGCTTTTTTAAATCAGGTTTATAATATGAACCCTTAATTACATAAAAAGCATCTCCAAGAAATGATTTATTTTTTTCAATTGTTACAACAAGTAGATCGTTTGTATCAAAAGATTTAAATAAAGCATCTATGTGAGTATTTTTATAGTTACCAGACTTAAAAGTATTAATTTCGGCTTTGCTTAAATTACTTTTCACAAACGCATCATTAACTTCTTTTTGATTATGAACAAAAAATTGGGGGTTTTGATTGAATAAATATAACGCTTCGTTTTCTAGAGCATAATTTACAGGTTGAGATGTAAATACAATATCTAATTGTTTTCTTTCTTTTTCTTCTAATGTTTTAATTAAGCTTTCTACACCTCTATTTGAAGAAATGACTTGATGATCGTCAAAAAGTTCGAACGTTCCAAAAGCGTTTGCATCCGTTAAGAAATTATTATTAAAGAATCTAGCTAAGGGGAAAACACCATACAAAGTATCAGAAGACATATCTAGTTGTTGTAATATATCTTCTTTTAACCCATTCAATTTTATTTTAATACCTTCTGGAAGGTTTTGGCTTTTAATGTTATTCTCTAAATTTTGAATTTTATTAAAAGCCTTAAGGAAAAGTTCATAGTTTCCTTTTTCTTCAAGACCTATCCAATAATAAGACTCTATTGTATTTAATTCATTTTCAAACTTCGAAATATTTTCAGAAGAAAAAGCTAAATTTGAGAAAATATAGAAGAAAAAGATCTGTATAGAAATTAAAAAGCTTTTAAATTTCAAAACTGACAATCTCATCAAATTTTTCCATTCAATATTAAAAAAATTAAAATGACATATTTTTTAAGTTTTACAAATTTAAAACTTTCAAAATTTCAAATTTTTTATCTAGTATTTCTTCTAAATCACTAGCTTTAGTAATTGCTTTAGTTTCATTTTCATAACAACTGAAGCAAAGTTCTATCTTTCTTCCTTTTTTCGAAATAAAAATTTTACTCGGTATGGTCTCGTGTGAGTAGTCAGGATGAGGGTTTTGAGTTCTTTTACACCACATGCATTGTGCATTTTTTTTATCATAAATAAATGACATTAATACATCCAATTATTTTTCTTTTTGTATAGCTTTAGAAATTTCTTTTAATTGTATTTCAATATTAACAATTTTTTTATGCAATTCTTTTTCAGATAATTTATCATCTGCATTCCCATCATTTGCAATCTGTTGCATTGCATCAACAATTATTCCTATAAACAAATTGAGTACAGCAAATGTTGTAACGAGAATGAAAGGTACAAAAAATAGCCATGCTAATGGGAACTCTTTCATAACTGGCCTCACAATTCCCATAGACCAACTTTCTAAAGTCATAATTTGAAAAAGTGTATACATAGAATTGCCAACTGTACCAAACCACTCATAAAATTTATCTCCAAAAAAAGTAGTAGTCAGCACAGAAGAAATATAAAAGATCAAAATAATAATTGTGCCTACAGATAAAATACCAGGAATAGAAATAAATATAGCTTGTATTATCCTTTTCATTGATGGAACAATTGACAATAATCTTAATGTTCTAAAAATTCGGAAAGCTCTTAAAACTGAAAAAGGGCCTGATGCTGGAATTAGAGAGACTACAACTATTATAAAATCAAAAATATTCCAGCCATCTCTAAAGAACCTGAGTCTGTATACAGTAATTTTGGCTAGTAATTCAATTGTAAAAATTGTTAAAGCTATAGTGTCAATTAAAGATAAATAAACACCATAATCTTTTTTGATGTTTTTGCTAGTTTCAAAACCAAGGGTAATTGCGTTGATTATGATTACTGTTGTAATAAATGTAACGAAATATTTATTTTCTATAATATTTTTTAATGTAGACATAAAACTAACCAAAAATTGATAATAAATTGTTTTTAATAAAAAACTTTAATTTTACAAGAATAAAAGTTTAATTTTTTTCAAAATTTATCATCTTTACGATAGCTAATTTGTTTGATTAAATAACACATAACTTAATTTTAATGTGGGTGAACTAAATGTATGTGAGAACCATAAAAATAACATTTAAAGATAAAATGTCTAAAGACATGTTCGTAAATTATACTGATACCAAGGCAGATGCTAAGGGTATAAAAAATGGTACACTTATGAAGTTGATTTTTAGTAATTCAGACGTAATTGCTACTTTAGTTTTAATTTTTCCAGATCATAAAACATTTATGAAAGATCATAATAATTTAGCTGGTCCTATTATAGATTCTTTTAAAGAACAAGGTCTTAAAGTTGACTTAAATGATGGTGAAGTATTAGGAGCTACAGCGGTATCTTCTAATTTCTTAGAAACATTAACTAAAGAAGCTACATTTTATAAATCTGATTAAAGTTTTTTAAAAATTTTTTGAATTGAATAAACAATGAGCAATTGGAAAACTGATTTTGAAGTTAAATTTAGACTTGAATTTAAACATGAAGATGGAAGAAAAGAAATTAAAAATAATAGTTTGATTGTTGAAGCAGAAAATGAAGATCAAGCTATTGAAATGGTAATAAATGAATATGATAATAGTGTATTTTTAAAAGTAGACGGGGTTAAGAAGATTTGGAATTATTGATCACTAAATTATCTAAAGATAAATTTGAAATTACAGTAAATGCTGATCAAATAACAAAACATATTGTAAGTGTAACAGACCAAATGCTACTCAACCTTACTAAAAATAAAATTTCAAAAGAAGAACTTTTAAATTTTAGCTTTAATTTTCTTCTTGAAAGAGAGCCAAATACTTCAATATTATCTAAATTTGATATTATTGTAATTTCAAAATATTTTCCTGAATATATTTCAAAAGTAGAGAATTACTGTAGTTAGTATATTTGTTTAATTTTATTGGTAAATAAAGTGCAATCTTATCAATTACTTATAAAAGTAACTAAAGACATAGATTTAAAAGTTGGAAAACTAGGAAGATTTATTTTTCCTGTAGGATCTTATGTGTATACTGGCTCTGCCAAAACAAATATAGATAAAAGAATTGAAAGACATCTTTGTAAGGAAAAAAAACTCCATTGGCATATAGATTATTTACTGAATAATGATGCTGTGAAAATTATTGATATAAAAAAATCAGAAATGATTGAATGTAGTTTAAATAAAAAAACATGCGGAACGATAATTATTAAAGGTTTTGGTAGTTCTGATTGTAATTTATGTTGTGGAAGTCATTTAAAATATCTAGGAGATTATGCATTAGCTGAATTATCAGCTAATGCTATAGGAGGTTATAAATGAAAAATATTTTCAATTATTTGATAATAAACATAAAATTATGACATAAATCTGAAAAAATAAGGTAAATTAATGGCAAATATATTAAAAAGTAAAGATTTAGTTTAAATTTTTAACACACCTAAATCCAATATAAACTGCTGACATTTTTTTATCTTTCCTTGCTTGATGTTTTAAATGCATCTGTTCTTTTCCATACCACCAAGAACCACCCTTCGTAGCTTTGATGTCATTATTGTCTATATTTGCCCATTCCCAAACATTAGCGCCCATATTATACAATCCATTTATCCCTTTTCTTGTAAAACTAATTTTGGAATGACCATTACCTCTTGATAATAGTTTTTTGTAATTTACATAATTGTTAAAGTCACAATCTTCTAAACAATTAGCACCTATAGGTGTATTACCAACTGGGTACTCATAAGTTTTTTATAAATAAATTTGCTGACAGATTTTTCTCGAGTTTCTGTATATGCTGCGTATACCCATTCTTCTTCAGTTGGAAGTCTTTTGTTTTTCCATTTACAAAACATTTGAGCTTCATCAAAATTAATATGAACAACAGGTTCATTTAATTCACCTTTTATTCCATAAGGTTTTTTCCAGTCCCATCCTTCTTTTTTAACCCAACCAAATTCATACACATAACCCCAGCCTCTTTTTTCAGCTTCTGTAATATAATTTGTTGTTTTGGTGAATTTACTAAATTCAGCTATAGAAACTTCAGTTAGATCAATTGAAAAATAGGAAATTTTTTGCATTTTTTTATCTTCTGCAAATACAAAATTAGTAAAAAAAATAAGAATAATGTTTAAAAGATAAATTATTATTTTATTAGTTAAATGATTATAAGTCATAAATTTATATATTTTTAATTTATATGTTTATGGTCGTGATTAATAAATTAATTGATAAAATACCCAAAATTAAATATGTGCAAAGCATTCCTGATATTCTTAAAAAAGGGTTATAATCAAAAAATGCAAAACAAATTGCGTGAGCTACTCTGCCATATAAAAAAATGAAAGATAAAATAATA
>CACHVW010000044.1 GCA_902583415.1 uncultured SAR116 cluster alpha proteobacterium
GACCAGACATTTCGCCAGCAAGTGGAGATTTGATTTCTTTAATTCTTTTTTTTATATTTGAATGACCAGTTTTTCCAATTTCTGCTTTAAAACCTAAAGATATAATCTTTTCATATGCAACATGACTTGACTTAATATCTAAAATTATTGTTTGGTTATGTTTATCTTTAGTAGTTATTGAATTTGCAAGAAATGCAGTTAATAAATCACCAGCAACTGGCCTTCCTTGCTTATCAATAACTCCAATTCTATCACCATCTCCATCAAAGGCTATACCAAGATCAGCATTAACTTCTACCATTTTTTTTGAGAGAATTTTTAAAGTAGATTCATCAGTGGGATCAGGATGATGGTTTGGAAAATTACCATTAACGTCTGAATACAATACAATATGTTTTCCAGGGATTTTCTTGGTTATCATTTCTACTGAAGGACCTGATGCTCCATTACCACAATCCCAAATTATCGTTTTTTCAAGAAGTTGTCTTTCAATATTTTTGAGAGGCTTAATAATCTCATCTACATAATTATTGTTAATTTCTACTGATTTAGAAAAACCATCATATGATTTTGAACAACCTTTACTAGAAAAATGACCTAGTTTTTGAATATCTTCACCAAAGAAAGAGTTTTGATTTAAAACTATTTTAAAACCGTTATAGTCTTTTGGATTATGGCTCCCAGTGACTTGTATAGCTCCCTCAGCCTTATAATAATTACTTGCAAAATAGAGCATTGGTGTTGGTCCCAATCCAATTCTAAAAATTTCACAACCAGAATCTTCAAGTCCCTCATTAAGTTTTTTTTCTAATATTGGACTAGATAACCGTCCATCCATTCCAATTATAATTAACGGATGTTTTTTATCGGGGTTCTTTTTTCTAACTGTAATGCCAAAGAAAAAACCAAGCATGAATGCATCTTCGTCTGTTAAGGTTTTCCCATAGATACCTCTGATATCATATGATCGAAGAATTGTTTTATCAAAAGTATGCTTATACATTAATCACCACTAACTATTTCATATTTTAGCCAACTTTTAAGTTTTTGTTTCATCTCTGGCCGTTCAATTGAAAAACGAATGTTAGCTTGTATAAATCCTAACTTAGAACCACAATCAAATCTATCTTCAGTGAACTTATATCCAACACAATTGGATTTACCTATTCTACTTGCTATTGCATCAGTAAGTTGAATTTCATTACTAGTACCTTTGTTTTGTTTTTCTAAGACATCAAAAACGGCTGGTTCTATAATATACCTTCCAACAACTGCAATATTACTAGGCGCCTTTTCTATGGAGGGCTTTTCTATAAGTCCCAAAATATCAGTAACATTGTTATCTATCGATTTTCCTGGTGATATTACCCCATATGAAGACACATCTTTTTTGTTTACATCCATTACCGCAAGCATGTTACCAGAATTGTAATTAGCAATCATTTCCTTAATGGTATTCCCACCATAAATTAAGTCATCAGCGAGAATAATAGCCACAGGCTCATCTCCAATTAAATGTCTAGCACACCAAACAGCATGACCAAGACCGGCAGGTTCTTGTTGTCTTACATAAGCAAATGAACCAGGGATTTTAAGCATTTCTTGTGCAGTTCTAAGAGTTTGTCTTTTTCCTTTTGAAAGTAAGTTGTTTTCTAGCTCAAATGAGTGGTCAAAGTGATTTTCTATTGCTGACTTGCCTCGACTGGTAACAAAAATAAATTGGTCAATACCAGCATTAGCTGCTTCTTCTACTGCGTACTGTATAAGGGGCTTATCAACTATAGGAAGCATTTCTTTAGGCATTGACTTTGTTGCAGGAAGAAATCTTGTACCCAATCCACCGACTGGAAATATTGCTTTCTTAATTTTCATTCACAAATCCTATAAATTAGTATAGTAGTTGATATGGTTATTATTTTTGTATTTTCAATCAGTTAATAACTTTATGTTTCTCACATTTTAGAGGATATATCATGAAAATAACGATGTTAGGCACTGGCTATGTTGGATTAGTCTCTGGAACTTGTTTTTCAGAGTTTGGTTTTGATGTATGTTGTGTAGACAAAAATAAAGACAAAATTATAAACTTAGAAAAAAATATAATACCTATTTATGAACCTGGCCTTGAAAATTTAGTCAAAAAAAACAAGGATGCTAATCGTCTCACTTTTAGTGTTGATGTTAAGAAAAATATAGCAGATGCAGATGTTGTTTTTATTGCTGTGGGAACGCCTGCCAGACGTGGTGACGGTCATGCTGATCTATCATATATTTATGAAGCCGCAGAGGAAATAGCAAAAAATTTAATTGGTTATACATTAGTCGTTACTAAGTCCACAGTACCTGTTGGGACAGGAAACGAAATTAAAAAAATAATTAAAAAAATTAATCCCAAAGTCAAATTCGATGTGGTTTCAAATCCAGAATTTTTGAGAGAAGGAAATGCTATTGAAGATTTTATGAGACCAGATAGGGTGGTTGTTGGCTGTGAAACTGAAAAAGCAAAAGAAGTAATTTCAAAAATATATAAGCCACTATATTTAATTGAAACGCCGATTTTATTTACTGACTTAAAAACAGCAGAGTTAATTAAATATGCTGCTAATGCCTTCCTGGCAGTTAAAATATCCTATATTAACCAGATGGCAGATTTATGTGAAAAGGTTGGTGCTGACGTTCATGACGTTTCTAAAGGCATTGGTCTAGACAAAAGAATTGGTAGTAAATTTTTGCATCCGGGACCAGGTTATGGTGGATCTTGTTTTCCAAAAGACACTCAGGCTTTGGTAAAAACAGCCAATGATTATGGTTCAAATATTTCTATAGTGGAAAATGTTATCAATTATAATTCTCAAAGAAAAATAGATATGGCAGAAAAGATAATTTCTTCTTTAGGAAAAAATTACAGTAATAAGAAAGTATCAATCTTAGGTTTATCATTTAAACCAGAAACTGACGACATGAGAGAAAGTCCATGTCTAGATATTATTCCAAAACTTCAAGAAAAAAATATACAAATCGCTGCATTTGATCCAATCGCCATGGATGAAGCAAAAAAATTATTAAAAGATATCCAATTTGCAGATAGCATTGAAGATTGTATTAATAATAGTGAAGTATTAGTTATTTTGACAGAATGGAATGAATTTAGAAGTCTGTCTCCAGAAAGACTTAAAAAATATATGAAAGGAAATATTTTAATAGATTTAAGAAATGCTCTTAATCCAAACAGTTTTTGCGAAAGTGGATTCAAGCTAATTCAAGTAGGAAGACCAACTCTTTCTAGCCAGTAATGTTTGTCCCAAGTGACTTAGGTCTTTTCATACCTTCTATTAAATTAACCATTTCAATTCTTCCAGTTATTTTACCTTTTGAATTTTCAATTGTAACTGGTTTTGATGGTGAATCAGACATTATCTGTAGTATTTCCTCTAGCACCATATCTTCTTTCACAGTAGCTCCTGAGCTTTTAGCTTCTGTTGGTGTCATAATTGATTTTGCTTGAATTACCCTTGCTCTGTTGATGTCTTTAATAAAATCAGAGACGTATTCATCTGCAGGGTTCATAATTATTTCTTGAGGGTCACTATCTTGCACCATGCTTCCATCACGAAGAATAGCTATTTTATCCCCAATTTTCAGAGCTTCATCAAGATCATGCGTAATAAAAATTATAGTCTTATGTAATTCACTCTGAAGATCTAAAAGGATGTTTTGCATTTCTGAACGAATTAATGGATCTAATGCAGAAAACGCTTCATCCATTAGGAGAATTTCTGCATCTGTTGCAAGTGCTCTTGCAAGTCCTACTCTTTGTTGCATGCCTCCTGATAATTGACCTGGATAATATGTTTCATAACCATCTAAACCTACTCTTTTAATCCATCTTTGAGCTTTTTCGTACCATTCATCTTTAGAAATATTTTGAATTGCAAGCCCATAACCAACATTTTGTAAAACTGTTTTGTGTGGAAATAAAGCAAACTTTTGAAAAACCATAGACATATTGTTTTGTCTAAATTGAATGAGCTCTTTAGGAGTTAAATTAAGAATATTTGTATCGTTAAACAGTATTTCACCACTTGTTGGTTCTATTAATCTATTAAGATGTCTTATAAGAGTTGATTTACCGGAACCTGAAAGACCCATGACAACTTGTATCTTTCCTCTATTAATATTTAAATTTATATTATTTAATCCGAGAACACAGTTTGATTTCTCAAGAAGTTCGTCTTTACCCATTCCTTTTTTCACTAGATCAAGTGCGCTTTTATCACCCTTTCCAAAAATCTTATAAAGCTGATTTACTTTGATTAATATATTTTTTGAATCCATTATATTAATCCTTACCTTCATTCCTATATTTTTGCATTCTTAGTCCAAATTTTTGGGTAACGCGGTCAAAAATAATTGCGAGTATAACAATAGCAAGACCGTTCATTAAACCTAAAGCTAAATATTGATTTGAAATTGCTTGTAAAACAGGTAATCCTAAACCTTTTACTCCAATCATTGAGGCAATAACAACCATTGCAAGAGCCATCATTATTGTTTGATTTACGCCTGCAAATATTGTTGGCAAAGCAAGTGGGATTTGAACTCCAAATAGTTTTTGCCAATAATTTGCTCCAAAAGAATCTGCTGCCTCTAGAACGTCTTTGTCAACTAATCTAATACCTAAATTTGTTAAACGAACAATTGGAGGTATAGCGTAAATGCAAACGGCAATAAGACCGGGAACTTTACCTATACCTAAAAGCATCACAACTGGTATAAGATAAACAAAGCTCGGTATAGTTTGCATAATATCCAAAATTGGCACTACAAAAGCTTGAATTTTGTTACTCCTTGCCATTGCTATACCTAGAGGTATTCCAATTGAAATACATAAAAATGTAGCTACTAGAATAATGGCTAAGGTAGACATTGTGTCTTCCCACATACCAAAATAACCAATTAACATAAAGCTAATAAAAGTCCCTAATACTACTACAACCGATCTTGATCCTACCCATGCAAGCAAAAGTATTCCAAAAACAATTAAAGGCCAAGGAGTATTGATGAAAAACTTTTCAAACCATACTAAAAACATAAGCAAAGGTTCAAAGAAGCTTTCTATAGCCTCGCCATAAGTGCGAGAAAAGTTGGTAAATGCAAAATCTACTGATTTTTTAAAATCTCTCAAATCAGATCTACTCATATCTGGAAAATTATAAATCCAATCCATTTCGCATCCTATATTTTAAAAAAAATAATCACCACTTCAGTACATATGAAGTGGTGATTATAAATATGTATTAATTATAGACTTGCTTTAATTTTTTTAGCTACATCTGGAGAGACCCACTTTGTCCACACATTAGAATATTTTTCTAAAAATTCATAAGCTGCGTCTTTTCCTTGAGCTTTCTCTGTATCCATGAAAACAAGCATTTTATTCATAACACTGCCAGGATATACTCGACCAGAAATATAGTCTAAAGCTACACTAGCATTCTTTTTAAAATTTGATGTTACAACTGTATTAACCACTGATGTTGTCCAAGCTGATTTTTTTGGATTTGCACACTCTTTTTCTGGTTTAACAATACAATTGTCCCAGTGATCTTTACCAACAAAAGGTACACCAAAATCAACTTTGGTTAAACTATGTTTTCCTATTAATGAGGTTGGAGACCAATAGTAACCAAACCAACTTTCATTTCTTGTAAGAGCCTTGTTCATTGAACCGTCTAAACCTGCTGCACTACCTGGGTCAACAAGTACCCAACCTTTCTTTTCCATTTCAAATGCTCTAAACAAGTTTTGGTTAACTAGTTGACAACCCCACCCAGCAGGACATCCAACAAATGCACCTTTTGATTTATCTTCCGCATATGGGAACAAATCTGGTCGTGCAATTACATCTGCAGCTGTTTTTAGGTTATGCTTTTTAGCTGTATATGGTGATAACCACCAACCTTCACCTAGTCCGGAAATTGGTCCTTCATTAGCAACAATTAGTCTTTTCTCTCCAACTGCTTTTTTTAATGGTACTGCTACAGCATTTGCCCACAACTCTGGAGCCACGTCTGGAGCGCCTTTCTCATTCATCGAAGTAAAAGTTGGCATTGTATCGCCAGCAACTAGCTCAACTTCACAGCCATAACCTTTTTCCAAAATTATTTTATCAACATTTGCCATTAATGACGCAGAAGCCCAATTCATCTCTGATATGCTTACTTTGCCACATGCAGCATTTCCTATAGTAGCCCAACTAAGGCCTACGGCTACGGTTGCCGCCATTGTAAATGCAGCTCCGAATACCCTTTTCATTTTATTCTCCTATTTCCGCTTGTAAATTAATTACAAACCTTGGTTAAATAATTTAAAGTAAATTGAATTAAAAATTCAAGAATCATCATAACAATAAAATGGCACGAATTGCAAATCTCAGTTGTTGAAAAAAACTACAAATGCTCAGTAAGTGTATGATATATATAAATAATATTTTTTTTAAAAAATTTAATTTTTTAAAGAAAATATTTTAGATTTAATTTATCATTTATTGACTTATATTTTCTCAAACAAGTTGTTATATATATAAAATGTTTGAAGATTTTACACCATTTATAATAGCTCTAGTCGTAACATTTAGCTTCATGATATGTATCGCTATATGGAATACCGTAAACGCACCTCTACCGCCAGAAAAAGCACCTCCAATAGAACCAGGTCCATCTAGAACTAGAGAAATTCTTGCACGATTTAGTGAGTTTTATATGAATTTAAATCCTGAAGGTGAAATGATTTTTGACTCTGATCTTTTACCAGACCCAAAACAGCACATAGTACATGCTTTATATGTTGGTTTTGATGAAAGTGAAAACGACGAAGAAAAGTCAGCAATTGAAAGGGGGCTTAGAGCAATCGTTACATTTCAGGAAAGAGTTGGCGAGTTGCCTATTAAAAAAGAAATGTCAGAAATAGAAAAAAATCTATCAATACCTAATTCCGAAGAAAGCATAACAAACACAGTTGATCCATCTAATGTTAATATTTTAAGCGAAGATGAATTTCAAAGATTTTCTGTTTTAAGAGATCAGGAATTAGAAACACATTTTCAACATTTAAAAATAGAAACTGCTGAAGAATAGGAAATAGATATGTCCATCTTTAAAATTGATGATCAAAACGAGATTTATTATGAATATGTTCCACCTAAAAATGGAGGCTTTACTTGTGTCTTTGTAAACGCATTGACTGGCGATGTATCTGCGTGGAACGGATCTATCGGTGAAAATTTAATTAAAAATAACGACGGTTATTTAGTATATAATTTTAGAGGACAAGCAAAAAGTAAGTTTGAAACTAGTTTAGATTTAAGTGCTGAATTAATAGTGAGTGACCTTGTAAATTTAGTTAATTTTATCAATCCCAAAAATATGGTTTTAGTAGGGTTGTCAATAGGCGGGCTTTATGCAGCGATGTCTTTATCAAAAGGTGTTGAAGCAAAAGGTTTAGTGCTTATAAATACTCTGCGAAAGCCCAGCGAAAGACTAAATTGGATAAATAATGCAATGGCCAATGCTGTAAAATTTGGTGGAACTTCTCTTATCTTAGATATGACATTACCAGTAACAGCTTCACCAAAATTTTTATCTAAAATGAAAGATAATGCTCTAAAATATGAGAATTATCTTGGATTGGATGACTATAATGGGGTATCAAAACTTATGCATGGTGGATTTACAACAAATTGGGATTTTGATTGGAGTAAACTTGACTTACCCGTGTTAGTTTTGACAGGGCATTTTGATAAAGTTTTCAGAATTGAAGATGACATAAATAATTTGATAAAAAATATGAAAAATGTCAAAAGAATTGAAGTTCCAGAATGTGGACATTTAATACCTATAGAGGATCCAGAATTATTTTCATATCACTTAAGCGGTTTCATGATATCTCTTAAATATTGATATTATTTTTTAAGAATAACAGTTATATCATCCTTAAGTAGATTATGCTTTATAACCTCTGGATAACAAAAATTTCTCTTGCATATTTTTTTTATCCAAGATAATTCAGTATAATAAAGCCTTTTTTCTATTTTTCTTTTTTCCTTTATTAAACAATTAAAAATCATAGCTTTTCTAACAAATTTCCAATTATTTGTAAGATTTTTGATTATATAGTCTTCCCATAAAGATATATCATTAGTTGGTGTAAGATTGTATGTTCCAGACATAACGACATAATCAGTATCATCAAAAGGCAGTGCACTAATTCCAAATTTTACATTTACAAAATCTTTATTGTTTTTGCAAAAATTAATGATTTTCTGATTTATATCAAACCCATGATATTTAACTTTGTCATCTAAGTTTCTTTCTTTTAAAATTTCGTAAAATCTACCATATCCACAACCAATATCTGCAATTGAGAATTCGTCACTTTTTGAGTTTTTTAATATCTTATCTAAAATTATATTTAATCTAAGGTCTTGTGATAGTTTACTATTCCAAAATACTCCTTTAGGAGTATTATTAAAAGTATCAAAACGTTTATTATAAATGTTAGATATTTCTTTGTTAAGTATCTTATGAATAAGTGATTTTATAAAAGTCATTCAATTACATTAAGCTAGAATGTAGTCAATTTAAACTTAAAAGGGTTATTACATGAAACAAATTTTACTGTTAGGTAGTGGTGAGTTAGGTAAAGAATTAGCAATTAGCCTCAAAAGAATTGGATGTAATGTAATAGCATGTGATGCATATGAAAATGCACCTGCTATGCAAGTCAGTGATAAGAATGAAGTTTTTAACATGCTTGATAAAGAAAAATTAAACGCAGTTGTAAATAAACATAAACCAGATTTTATCGTTCCAGAGGTTGAAGCAATTGATACAAGTGTTTTAATTGATGCTGAAAAAAATGGCTATAACGTTATACCCTCAGCAAAAGCTGTAAATTTAACAATGAACAGAGATAGAATACGTGATAGAGCAAAATATTTAGGATTAAAAACTGCTAATTTTGCGTATGCAGAAACTGAAGAGGAATTAATTTTAGAGGCTAATAAAATTGGTACAAAGGTAGCAGTTAAACCAGTTATGAGCTCTTCTGGAAAGGGTCAAAGTTATGCAAATTCAGAGGATGAATTAAAAGAATCTTGGAAATTTGCACTCGAAGGTATGAGAGGAAACAGGAAACGTGTAATAGTTGAAGAGTTTATAGATTTTGAGTATGAAATTACTCTTTTAACAATTTTAGAAAAATCTGGTAAAGTTACGTTTTGCAACCCTATTGGACATTTTCAAAAAAGAGGTGATTATCAGTATAGCTGGCAGCCAGCTGAATGCTCACAGGATGTAATTAGAAAGGCTCAAGAGGCTGCAAAAAAAATGGTGTTAGATTTAGGTGGATCAGGTATATTTGGGGTAGAATTTTTTATTGATAAAAAAGAAGAGGTAATTTTTAGCGAATTAAGCCCTCGTCCACATGATACAGGAATGGTCACAATGTTTACTCAAAATTTTAGTCAGTTTGATATTCACGCAAGAGTTTTGTTGGGAATGCCATTACCTGAAATTAAAATAAAGCAATCCGGTGCTAGCCATGTGATCCTAGCAGAAGAAAATGCTTCGGGTAACTATGTCATTGATGGTGTTGAAGATGCACTTGAAGATAAAAATGTAGATTACAGAATTTTTGGAAAACCATTTTTAAAATCATATCGTCGAATGGGTGTTGTTTTAGCTCCAACTTTAGAGAAGGCGAAAAAGGCAGCTAATAAAATTTATGTGAAAGAAATTTAGTTATATAAATTATTGATTATTGTTTATTTAAAATTTGAAATAACAGAGGCTATTTCTTTTTCTTGTTTATATCCCATTAAATGAATTCCACTAACGCCTTCAATAGATTTATATTTTTCTATTAATTCTATACAAATTTTAATACCTTCAAGGCTTTCATTATTAGATTGTTCAATTCTATTGATTATTTCCTCAGGTATATTGATACCAAAGAGATTTTTGTTCATCCATTTAGCGCTTTTTGCAGATTTAATGACTCCTAATCCAATTATGAAATAAGCTTTGTCAGTAATATTTAATTCATTTAACTTCTGCATATAATTTTTTAGAATATCTTTTTCGAAAACATATTGTGTTTGAAAAAATTCGACACCAGCTTCAATTTTTTTTTAATAAGTTTAAGCCATCAAAATCATTTTTAATTTTAAATGGAGTATCTGCTCCACCAATGAAAAATTCTGGAGCATCATTAATTTTCCTTCCAGAAGGATACATTTTTTTTGTTTTAATTTCGTGAGCAGTTCTCAATATACCAATTGTATCTAGATCTCTAACTTCTTTGGTATCTGGTTGATCTCCTCCTTTAACCTCATCACCATACAAACAAAGAATGTTTGGAATATCCAATGCCCACCCACCAAGTAGATCACCTTGTATCGCAATCCTATTTCTGTCTCTGGTGGTGAGTTGTAAAATTGGTTCAATGCCATTTTGAGCAAGAATTGCCGCTGTCGCAAGCGCTGACATATGAGATTTTGCCCCAGCTCCATCAGTGACGTTAATTGCATCAGCTAAACCGTTTAAACATTCTACTTCATCTATAACAACATCTTTATTGCCAGAATCTGGTGGAGAAGTTTCAGCCGTAAAAACAAATTTATTTTCATTAAGTAATTTTCTTAATTTACTTTTCATAAAATATGTCCAAAGTAATTTATAGGTATTGTTTAATTGGGGTATAAACAAATGTCTAATAGTTTTTTAATTAACACATCTAATAGAATTAGAAGCACACCATTTACTTCTAGAAATGAGTTAGCAGGTGTTAAAAATTATACTATCTATAATAGCACATTATTACCCACTATATTTAAATCATTAAAAGAAGATTATTATCATCTAATAAAAAATGTTCAGTTATGGGATGTTTGTGCTCAAAAAGTTATTGAAGTTAAAGGCAGTAAATCTTTGTCGTTAATACAATATCTTTTTTGTAGAGACTTCTCTAATATTTCTTCTGGTAAAGCATATTACGCACCAATAGTTAACTTTGAAGGTGGGTTATTAAATGACCCAGTTGTTTTTTGCATTGCTGATAATCATTTCTTGATTTCTTTATCTGACTCAGACTTGTTTAACTGGGTCTCTGCAATTAATAATTCAAAAGAATTTTATTCTGAAGTAAGAAAAACCGATATATTTACAATTGCTATTCAAGGACCAAAATCTGAAAACTTAGCTCAAAAAATCTTTGGTAAAGAAATACAAAACTTAAAATATTTTAATTTCATAAAACTTCAATTCAATGAAGAAGAAATTATGATTTCGAAAACAGGTTACAGCAAACAATCTGGTTACGAAATTTTACTAACTAATCCAAATAAAGCAATTATTTTGTGGGACCTAATAATGGAAAAAGGTAAGGAATTTAAAATTCGGGTTGGGTGTCCAAATATAATTGAGAGAGTAGAGAATAATCTTCTTAGTTATGGAAATGAGATGACACTTAAAGACACACCATATGATTGTGGGTTAGGAAATTTTTGTAATCTTGACTTAGATTATGAATTTATTGGAAAATCTGCTTTATTGAAACAAAAAAAAGTTGGGTTTGCAAAAGATATATATAAAATTCAATTCGATTATAAAAGCGAAAATAAACAAATTTTTTTTAATAATCTTCCAGTATTTAAAGACGATTTAGAGATAGGAAGAGCAACCTCAATTGTTTGGTCACCTAAACATTCTAAATATGTAGGTTTCTTAATTGCATCAAAAAATATTATGAATAACCTAAATGATTATTATATTTTAGATAAAGTTAATTTTGATTTATCACATATCACATAAAGATATTTATAAAGATTTTGAGTATCTGTCAGGCAAAGGAAAAGCATAAGCTAAATAAATTTTTAAGTCAGATTGCGTTTAAACATTGCAATGATGATCTTAAAGAATTGAAATAGATCGTTTTAAGGAGCTAGAATGGCTTAACATATAACTCATAATTTAGTTTTTTTGTAATTCAGCATCCATTTTTCAAAAACTAATATCGCTTCATCCATATCAGTAGTTTTGTTTGGATGTTTTTTTGCTCTACCCAGCATGGTGGACACTACATTAACCTGATATCTTTTGTCTCTAGCTTTTATTGCATCTATTGTATAGGTTGCTTTTTCTTTATTCTTAAATCCTAGTCCTTTTAGTGTTGTCTTAGGCTTGTAATCTGAATATAGAGAAAGATTAAGAGGCTTTAACTTTCCTTGATAGTCTTGCTTGCTTATTGGCATAGAATCTACAAGATCAAAAATAATATTAGGTTCTAAAGTTGAATATTCTTTTTTTAAAGTACCATCGAAACCTATCAGCTTGACAGAAAATTTAAGACCCTTTTTTCTGAAGGACATTAATTTGACGTGTCTTTTATGAAATTCTTTTATATGCTTTTGATAAAGTTCTTTGGATTTTTTGTAGTTATTATCTCTGTAGCAAGTCGTACTTAACAAGAGTATTCTACATTTCCATTGGTATTTCGTTAGATCCATTATTCATAAATTTGTATCAACTATTTTCCGGATCAATAATATCACTCTCAGTTTTACTAATTTGATCTTTCTTTTTTTTCATTTTGCAAACTTCTTTTAGAGCTAGACCAGACATTACTCCTATGCCCATACCTATAATAGTTCCTTTAATCATTCCTAATACAAACATTTTAAACTCCTAACTTTCAAACCATGAAATAAATTGATAAAAACAAAAAAGAATACCAAAGAAAATATAAAGTCTAACTTGAGATCTCAATATTGGTATAAATATGATTTTTTGTATTATCGACATAGTAATTATTTAATCTTTTTTAAATAATATTCAATATCACTAAATATTATCAAAAAAATTTAGGTTTATTGTTTTGAGAATTTTAGAAGTTAATTAAAATTTGGTAGACTAATGACTTGGTAAATTCTTAAAAATATATTTTGAACATATAAATCAACTTCTATAATCATAAAAAATTACACCCCTATTATTCCTAGATTTTATAGTATAACTTGAT
>CACHVW010000045.1 GCA_902583415.1 uncultured SAR116 cluster alpha proteobacterium
ATATTTTAAGAGCTTCAGATGATCCAGTTGGATCTGTTGAGTTATCGGGTCTCAATGTTGTTAAAAAGCAAATTGAACAATATGAGAGAAACGTAAATTCAGCTAATGACAGATTATCATTATTAGATAAAAATTTAGAAAATTTATCAAATATTTTTACAAGAGTTCAGGAATTGATCATTCAGGCTTCAAGCGATGTATTAGGTGCATCAGATAGAGAAGCTATTGCTATTGAAGTTGATCAAATGAAAGAAGAAATATTAAGTTTAGCTAATGCACAAGATAGTAATGGAAGTTTTTTATTCAGTGGTTACAAAACAAATACTATTCCTTTTGAAAAAGATTTAACTGGAAAAATAAATTATAAAGGAGATAGGGGTATAGCATCTTTATCCATCTCTGAATCTAGAGTAATAGAGACGACACTTGATGGAGGAACTTTATTTCAAGCTGTAAAGGGGCCATCAGGAAAGAATGTTTCAATTTTTCAAATGTTAGAAGACATTAGCTATTCAATTAGGACAGCTTCTGGAGGTGTTGACTCAGTTAAATCAAAAGGTGTAGCAGAACTTACTTTTGAGAATAAAAACCCTGGCACATGGACATTTGATTTAACAGGAAATTTAGGTACAGCTACAATTTCTGCTGAAATTACAGGTGAAGATCCTGCAGAGTTTGTAAGACAAATTAATCTTGGGAACACTGGGGTTGTTGCAACTATTATGGATGATGGAAAAACAATTAAATTAACTGACTCAGTTAACGGTCCAATGGAAATAAATAATCTTTCAGTTTATGGTATTGACACTGCTCAAAAAGATCCAAGCTCATTTTTTACAGTTCAACCCACAGACGGAATTGGAAACAAAATAGGTGGTGTTCAGAAATTATATGATAATGATCAATTGCCATCAAAACAATTAGATAATGTAGCATCTACACAGGTGCATATTGCAAATAACAGAGGAGAAATTGGAGCTAGAACTAATTCTCTTGAAAGACAAGTAGAGCTTTTAGCTAATAGAAGATTAGGGGTAGAAAAAGATGTAAGTGATTTAAAGGATGCTGATCTTGCAGCTTTAGTTACCAATTTACAAAGTATGTTAACATCCATGCAAGCTAGCCAGCAATCATTTGTAAAAATTTCACAGCTTAATCTATTTGATTATTTAAGATAATAGAAAGTTTAAAATAATTCAGTTTCTTGATTAACGACATCACCTATCCAGTCAATATCTTCTACATCTGTAATCAACCATCCTGGTTCTGCTTTAGGAAGTGCCTCATTTCTAATACTAAAAACTGTTGCTTTAAATATTTTAAAGCATTTATCAGAATTATACTCTTTGACCTTTGTAGGATTGAAAGCAGACGAAAACATTCCAGATAATTTTCTTTCGCTTCCACCTGATTCATACCTAACTCTATAATGAATGTAATCAGTTATGTAATTAACAGCTTCTTCACCAGCATTAATCTCAGATAAAAATTGTAGGATTTTTTCAGCTAAATCCATAATTTCTTCAAACTTTACTTCATTAAATCGTTCAGAAATTGCTGTTGAATATTTCCTTGAAATGGCAGCAATAGAATTATTTGAAGATAAAAATTCCTTGCTGGTCTGTGCAGCAAATGTAGAATAAATCCATTCAGGGCAAAATTTTGACATTTTATCACCTATAAATACAAGATCATAGTATCAATATATATGATAAATATACTTTTTTGTAGCTAAATCAATAGTAATATTATTTAATTTGTTTCCATCCATCCAAGATTTCATCAATAGGAGGAATTGCGTCGTAAACAAGTTTGGAATTTCTTTTTGTAAAACCCTTCATAATTCCGTCTTTTGCAAATTCGTAAATACGATAAAGATTTTCAGCTATTTCTCTTCCTTCATCAAAGTTTAAACTTGATTGCAATATATATATTGCTGTTAAAGATTTTGAAAAGCTATTTGATTTGATTGATGATATTACAGGTTCATGATCTATTGAATAGGCTAAGGTTTCCATATTCTTTTTTAAATCTTTTAGAACTTCTTCAATGATTTTATGGGAATTTAAACTAGTTGTCTTACCAACAATATCGTCATTCAAATATTGTTTCATAGATGCATTGTAATTCATTTTAAATTCCTCAAAAATTATATGTCTACTTTTATAAACGGAGGTTTAATATAAATGTTTAGAAATTATTTCAATTTAATGTTTTTCTATCAAATTTATTTCTTCAGAAATATCAAGATATGCCTGTAAAACATCGTTTTCAGATATTATGCCAATCATTTCGTTATTTTTCTTATTAACAATTGGAATGCTTTCACCAACAAACTTAGATAGTTTTTTTATCACAAAAATTAAGTTTGAATCAGGGTCTATAATTAAAGGTTTTTTTTCCACTAAATCTAAAAGATTAGAACCTTTTTTACCAATTAAATTTAAAAGACTTATCTTACCAATATATTTATTTTCTTCTGATACTATATATCCTTCAGTTGTATTAGATTTAGTTAATAATTTGATAGCGTTTTCTGTGGCCGTTGTTAATTTTAATTTTGTATATTGACTATCAACATAATTTTTTATCAAAGCTTCATTTAAGCGAATTTGTTCTCGACCTTTTGTGATTTCTACTCCTCTTATAATGAGCTGTTTGTCAAATACACTATTTGCAAAAACTTTACTGGTTATAAACGAACAAACTACAATTGGGAAAGTTGCAGCAATTGCATATTCATAAGATCCAGTAAGTTCTAAAACTAAAATTATAGCAGTTAATGGAGCACCAATTACAGAGCTAGACACTGCCGCCATACCTGAGACCGCAAGTACAGAAAGTAAATCTGGATTGGCTGACGTAATAGGTAATTGAAATACTATTGCACCTAAAACTCCTCCCAAAAAAAGGGCAGGCGAGAACAACCCACCAAAAAAGCCAAATCCTACACAAATAGAAGTTAGGATTAATTTTCCTAATAAAAGAGCAAAAAGATATCCAAATAATAGCTGGCTTGTTATAACAGATATTAAAACGTCAGTACCTAAACCTAAAACTTCGCTAAAAATCATTCCACATACACCACAAGCCAATCCTGCAATTATTGGAGCTTGCCAATTTTTTATGTTAATTTTGGTTGGAATGGTTCCTGTAAAAAGTACTAGTTTCATAAAAAGAATTGCTACAATTGCAGCTAATGGACCAATAATCCCCAGGCTAATTATTATATCACCCATATCAAAAGGAATAGCAGTAAGTAGAAGTGGAGGACTGACAATGCCTATTTCTGTTGCTGAAAAATTAGCCGCCATTGATGAAATTGCTAGAGCAGCAACTGCCTTCATTGAAAAATGTCTTAATACTGTCTCATGAGCAAAAATAATACCTGCTATTGGGGCGCCAAATCCTGCTGAAATAGCCGCTGCAACTCCACTTCCAATTATAATATCATGAGGAATTTTAGGTATAAATTTTTGGCGTCTAATAAATGACGATACAGTCGCTCCAAAATGAACAAGAGGGCCATAAATTCCTACTGAAGCACCACCACTTATCGATATAAATGATGCTAATGTTGATCCAAAACCACCTTTCAAATCTAAAATTCCAGCATGGTGATGTGCAGCGTAAATTGTATCTGCAGGACCAAACCACCTTGGTAGTTTGAGTTTATACATTAAGAGTCCAACTAAAAGAGAACTTGGAACGCATATTATTAATGGGACCAAGTTAAGTGATAAATTTCCAATATCGATTGTTACTATAAAATTTTCATTATTGAATATAAAATCATATATATTTTTGGCACTAATTATGAAAAGTTGAGCAACAAAAGAAACAATAGTGCCTACTATTGCTGCAATAACTAATAAAGCTAAGCTTTCTCTAATCTCTTTTATGTTTATTTTTTTAAACATTATGAGCTCCAATAGAATTACTGCATAATTTTAATTAATTGTCATTTGAAATAAACAAAATTTAGTAATCGAAGAAAATTTTCTTAATTAAAGGCATAAAAATTGCAGTATTACTGCCGTATTATAAATTTATAATGATTATTTAGGTTTTTAAATGGCTGTAGATTATCTAAGTGCAATTAATCAACGTGGTAGCGGACTAAATATAACTCAAATTGTTGATAGTCTTGTAGAGGCTGAAAAAACACCTCAAGAAGATCTAATACAAAATAAAATTGATGCGAAGAACACAGCAATTTCTGCTATTGGAGAGGTGAAAAGCGCTTTATCAGTTCTGTCAAATTCACTAACTAATTTAGTAGGAAAAACTTCACTCTCAGTTTCATCTAATAATTCTGCAGTTACAGCAGCAGTTACAGATCCCTCAAAAGCAAAAACAATTAATTCGTCAATAACTATATCTGCGTTAGCTGCAGGACAAACATTAGCATTTTCAGGTTATTCTTCAACAACGGCTATAGTTGGTGCTGGTTCCCTTGTGCTTGAGAGAGGTGATTGGTCAAGTGGAAGCTTTGTAGCAAACTCAACTACATCATCAACAAGTTTAACAGTTAATAGTACTGACACATTAGCGTCACTTAGAGATAAAATAAATGCTCTTAATTATGGTGTAACTGCAAATATAATTGGAGCTGGTGACGACACCTACACACTAGTATTGAAGTCCAATGAAGGAAAGGAGAATGCTTTAAGAATTACTGCGACAGAAAACCCTGCAGGATCAGGGTTATCTAACATAGATAATAGTACCACAAATGGTTCAAAGCAGAAAATTGCAGGTATTGATGCATCAATAGTAGTAGACGGTATGACTTTAACTCGTTCTTCAAATGAAATTACTGATTTATTTGAAGGTTATACAGTAAATTTAGTATCTACAACAAGTACAACTGCTAACATAACTTCTTCAGTAGACACTGTATCAGCAACATCAAATTTAGAAAGTTTAGTTACTGCTATCAATAATCTTAAAAAAGTTTTAAATGCCAAAACCTTTAGAGGTGATACTTCAACCGAAAAGGGTGCCTTAGCTAATGACACAGTTATCAATGGTTTAAAAAAACAAATTGACTCATTAACGACATCACCTTTGTCTGGCTTTGGTGCATCAAGTGTTTATTTATCTAACTTAGGAGTAAGGACAGAAAGGGATGGAGAGTTATCACTGAATACAACAGTTTTAGAAAAAGAACTCCAAAGTAATCCATCATCTTTGGATGCAATTTTTAATTCAATGTATTCAGCAGATTCAACTCTATTAAGTGTTTCGGGAGGAGTTAACAAACCTCCTGCTGCTGGTACATATGCCTTTTTAATGACTGCCTACGTCTCAGGAGCGGTTACAGGGTTATCTACTAATGATACAACACCTGGTGTTACTAACTCAAACAATACTATTCAAGTAACTGTTGACGGAACAACGTCTGGTTCGATTACAGTACCCTCTGCTGAGTACAGCTCAGAGGCTGCTCTAGCTACGGCTATACAAACTGCAATTAATGCTGATAGCACTCTAACTTCAGCAGGTAAAACAGTTTCTGTTACTCACTCTAATGGAAGTTATTCAATTACTTCAGCGTCTAAAGGATCTACCTCTTCAATAGTTTTAAATGCGATAGGAAGTAATTTAGATAGTTTCTTAAAAATGTCTGGAGCTGTTGACAATGACTCCTTAGCAACAACTCAATCAGGAACAGCATCTTCTGCATTAACTTTAAATGGAACATCTATTAGTTCTGGTTCATTTACAGACAATGCAGGGAAAAGGATTTCAATTACGAGTGCAAGTGGTAATGAAAGTGGTTACACTTTCACGGTAGTAGGCACAGATTTGTCAGGAAACGCCCAGACAGAAGTGATAACTGGACCAACTGCAAATGCAACTGTAATTGGTTCTAAAACTTTCAAGACTGTTACTTCAGTTACACCCTCAAGTAATTCAACTGGTTCAATAACGGTAGGAACAACAGGAGTTGGAATAACAACTACAGGCGTTACTGGTTCAGCAACTCTTGGTGGAGTTGCTATGACAGCTGACATCAATAATAATATATTTACTGCAACAACTGGTACATCTGCAGGTATAAAAGTTAAATATTCAGGTTTGGGAGCAAATGGATCTATCTATTACGGACAAAGTTTATTGGATAAGTTTACTTCTTATATTTCAACAGCATTAAATAGTACTTCAGCGGGTTCTGTATCAGATAGAATTTCAAAGTTAAATACGGAATTGACATCTGAAAATGAATTATTGTCTGATTTAAATACTAAATTTGAATCAACTAGAGAAAGATACATACAACAATTTGCAGCAATGGAACAAGCTGTAACAAGTCTTAAATCAACTGGTGAATATCTAACTAACTTGTTTGAAACAATGAACAAAGATGATTAAATTATCAGTTTTCTTAAAATACTTGAACTTAAATGAGTATTATCAATCATATATTCTTTGTTAGAATATCCGTCTTGATTAGATGTTATTTCAAAAGTTTCAATAAATCGATGATTTGTTGATGCCAGTTTTTCTTTTAAAGTTTTATTCCACTTTTTTATGATATTTAGCTGTAAGTTTTTAATTTCTTCTTCTACATTTATATTAAATACAGGAGCATGTACTCCCATGAAAATCAGTTCCAGATTTTTCTCTAAGGACGCATCTAATAAAAAATTTAGAAATCCAATAACTGTTTTTTCTATTATATTTTCCAATGAAATATTAGTTTTTAAATAATGACTGCAAATACCTTCATCATGTCTACAATCAATTTCCCCAAAAGAAAGTAAGACCCTGGATTTACATGGAACAGTTTCAAGATGTTTTTTAAAAATAGTTTTGTATTGATTTTCTTTTTTTTGAGAAAGATGAAAAGCTTTAGCTCCAAAAATAATTTTAGGAAAAATCATATAATTTTCATTTTTATAAATTAAAGATTTATGCGAAAACGCTAGACAATGGCTATCACCAATATGATATAAAATGTTCTCTTTAATGAGCGTTGGTAATTTTGTTTCTGATTTTGTAATATTATCTTTTAAAAATATGTTATTCAAAAACTCTCTGTAAGCTAAAACAAATTTTGAATTGATATTTTCGTCTTTGATTTTAATATTATTTAGAATATCTAGTAAAATTTTACTTTTTTTAAATTTTTTATTCATATATGCAGCTATTGCCAAGTAAATTAAATCTAAACTGTTTTTTGAAGAAATTGCTATTAACTCAATTTCTAATAAAACTTGGATATATTTAATATTGTTAAATTCCTCTAGTTGAACAATTAAACTTAAAAAAGAACTAGAAGCTTCTTCAAATGGAAATTTTATCTTCAAAGATTTAATAAAAGATTCTAGAGAAAAATTAATTTTGCCTAATTTTAAATAAGTGTTTCCTAAGTTGTTATAATAATGGTGATCTAGTGCATTAATACTTATAGCTTTTTTCAAAAATTTTAGTGATTTATTATAATCTCCCATCTTATAGTAACTTATTCCAAGACTATTGTATGGAAAAGACATAGTTGGAAATTTAGATATAGCTTCTTCAGATATCTCAATTGCCTTATTATATCTATTTGTTAAATTATATATTTTTGAAATATTTTGATAAGCTTCAAAAGACATATTATTGACTGATAGTATTCCAATGAACAATTTTAGAGCTTCAGAAAATTCTTTCTGATCTATATATATTAACCCAAGATTATTTTTTGCAGATAAATAGTCTGGATACTTATTAATAATTTTTTTTAATATTTCCTTTGATTGGTTTAATTTTCCTTCTTCATTTAGTGTTAAGCAGTAATTATTAAGAACTTGAGGTAATTCTGGCGATATATTAATAGCTTTGGTTAGTATTTCTTGTGCTTCTTTGAATTTTTCTAATTTTATTAGAGCCAGTCCCAAGTTATTTAAACAGGTTAAATCATTACCATTATGGTAAATTGCTTCTTTGAAGCATACTACAGCTTCTTCATACTTTGAATTTGTTAGATATTGATTACCATTGGTTTTAAAGTATTCAAAACATCGATATTTTAATTCATTTTTTATTTTAATTTTATCTTTACTAGAAGACAAATTTTTTAAAATATCATTATAAATTGCCTGTACTATATTTTTTATGATTTCTGAACTTTGATGGAAAATGAATTCATCACGAACTTTTCCATTAAATTTTAAACCTTCATCAATGTCCAATTTTGCATTCATTATTTTTATCCAAAAATTTCATAATTTTACATGCAATAGGAGTGCCATGGATGGAAAAACATTATTTTAATTATGGCTAAACATTTTTTTTATCTGTCGTTACTTATTGTAATTAGATCTACATAAATCAACTAAAGGAGAAAAAAATGACAAGTGTAAATACTAATATTTCGGCTCTTGTTGCTAATAAGAACCTTACAGAACAATCAGAGAAATTAGATCAAGCTATGAATAGATTGTCTAGTGGTCTTAGAATCAATAACGCTGCAGACGATGCTGCTGGTACAGCCATTGCCTCAAAAATGGAATCTCAAATCAGAAGTTTAGGCGTAGCTATTAGAAACGGTCACGATGCTATTTCTATGACACAAACTGCTGAAGGTGCCTTAGGCGAGATTGAAAATATTTTACAAAGAGTTCGTGAACTTGCTGTACAAGCTGGTAACAGTTCTCTAAGTTCTGTTGACAGACAAGCTATCCAGGATGAGGTTACAGCTCTTGTAGCAGAGATCGATCAAATATCTGCTACTACTAATTTTAATGGTGTTAAGTTACTAGATGGTTCTAATGATACTATTACTTTCCAAACTGGTATTGATGCTGGTGAGTCACTAGATGTTGCACTTGGAAACGCAAGCGCATCAGCTATTGGATTAGAAGGCTCACAAGGTGTTTCTAAACTGACAAGTGAAAGAATTACACTTAATGATAATTCAGGTGTAGCCGTTAGTGATGTTAAGATAAATGGCGAAAATTTCTTATCTGCAACAATAGCAGACTTTAGCTCTTCAACAGAAGGTGCTGGTGCAGTGGCAGATGCTATCAATCTTAACACTGGCATTCATGGTGCATTTGCAACAGCTTTTAACGAGGTGGAATCTAAGGTTCAAGGTTCATTTTCCATGATTGGTACTTTTACAATAAATGGTGAAACCATAGCAATGTCTACTAGTAGAGCGGAGCTTGTTGATAACATTAATTTATTAGCTGACGGTGTTCAGGCTAGATTAAATGGAAACGATTCCTTTACCTTATTTAATAATGATGGTGGTCAGATAGTTATTGCTGGAACTGCTGCTAACTCATTAGCTGTTGGTTTAACAAACGGTACATATGAAGGATTTGTTGCTTTAGAAAATCTTGATGGTTCAGCTGTTTCTATTGAAGCTGGAAACAAGGCAAATGGTTATGGACCTAGCGCAGCTGGTACAATTGCAGACTTAGCGGCCTTTGGTTTTAACCAAACTTCAAGAGATGGAAAATCAATTGAAGGTGCCATTGTTACAACAGCTAAGTTAGAGTTAACTGATGAAGTGTCTATCAATGGTGTTAAAATTGGTGCAAGCACCCTTGACTCTGCAGCTAGTAAGGCTGCCGCTATCAATGCGTTGACAAGTGAGCATGGAGTAACAGCAACAGCTACAACAACTGTCTTCCTTGATTTAGACTTTTCTAAAGCTGCAACTGATACATCATTTGAAATTAATGGTACGGCTATAACAATTGCTGATGACGACAATATTAAAGACGTAGCAGATATAATTAACACAATTGTACTTGAAGGAAGTGTTCACGCTTCGGCTGATGAGACTGGTCTATTAAAGTTGACTTCTGTTGGAGGTGATAATATTCGTGTTACCAGTACAGTATCTGGTTTTGTAGCTGCAGCAACTGACATAAATAATGTGGCCATAACAACAAGCCCAGCAAACAATTATGTAGTATTTGGTGCTCTAAGTCTTTCAACTGAAAGTGGTGGACCAATTAAACTAGAAGACATATCTACTTCTAATGCTGGTTTAGCTAAACTTGGTCTTCAGGGCGGAAGTGAGGCAATCGAAGTTTCAAAATCAGGAGTAGATGTAACAACTGAAGCTAATTCTTTGGCTGCCTTAGCAGAAATTGATAGTGCTATCGACAAGGTGACATCTTTTAGGTCGTCTTTCGGTGCTGTTGAAAATAGACTTGATGCAAAAATCAACAATATGACAACATTAAAAGTCAATACTCAGGCTGCTCAGTCAAGAATACAAGATGCAGATTTTGCTGCAGAGACAACAAATTTGACAAAGTCACAAATATTGTCTCAGGCCGCAACATCAATGTTGGCTCAAGCAAATGCATCTAAACAAAACTTATTAGCTCTTCTTCAAGGATAAATTGGAGATCTAATAGAGAAAGCTGCTCTAGGGTGGCTTTCTCGACCCAAACTTAACTAAAAAAACTTAATTTAATAAATGTAAATGAATAAAGGAGTAACAAATGACAAGTATAAATTCTAACATGTCGGCTCTTATTGCCAGCAAAAACTTATCAGAACAATCAGAGAAATTAGATCAAGCTATGAATAGATTGTCTAGTGGTCTTAGAATCAATAGCGCTGCAGACGACGTGTCTAGTTCAGCCATTGCCTCAAAAATGGAATCTCAAATCAGAAGTTTAGGCGTAGCTATTAGAAACGGTCACGATGCTATTTCTATGACACAAACTGCTGAAGGTGCCTTAGGCGAGATTGAAAATATTTTACAAAGAGTTCGTGAACTTGCTGTACAAGCTGGTAACAGTTCTCTAAGTTCTGTTGACAGACAAGCTATCCAGGATGAGGTTACAGCTCTTGTAGCAGAGATCGATCAAATATCTGCTACTACTAATTTTAATGGTGTTAAGTTACTAGATGGTTCTAATGATACTATTACTTTCCAAACTGGTATTGATGCTGGTGAGTCACTAGATGTTGCACTTGGAAACGCAAGCGCATCAGCTATTGGATTAGAAGGCTCACAAGGTGTTTCTAAACTGACAAGTGAAAGAATTACACTTAATGATAATTCAGGTGTAGCCGTTAGTGATGTTAAGATAAATGGCGAAAATTTCTTATCTGCAACAATAGCAGACTTTAGCTCTTCAACAGAAGGTGCTGGTGCAGTGGCAGATGCTATCAATCTTAACACTGGCATTCATGGTGCATTTGCAACAGCTTTTAACGAGGTGGAATCTAAGGTTCAAGGTTCATTTTCCATGATTGGTACTTTTACAATAAATGGTGAAACCATAGCAATGTCTACTAGTAGAGCGGAGCTTGTTGATAACATTAATTTATTAGCTGACGGTGTTCAGGCTAGATTAAATGGAAACGATTCCTTTACCTTATTTAATAATGATGGTGGTCAGATAGTTATTGCTGGAACTGCTGCTAACTCATTAGCTGTTGGTTTAACAAACGGTACATATGAAGGATTTGTTGCTTTAGAAAATCTTGATGGTTCAGCTGTTTCTATTGAAGCTGGAAACAAGGCAAATGGTTATGGACCTAGCGCAGCTGGTACAATTGCAGACTTAGCGGCCTTTGGTTTTAACCAAACTTCAAGAGATGGAAAATCAATTGAAGGTGCCATTGTTACAACAGCTAAGTTAGAGTTAACTGATGAAGTGTCTATCAATGGTGTTAAAATTGGTGCAAGCACCCTTGACTCTGCAGCTAGTAAGGCTGCCGCTATCAATGCGTTGACAAGTGAGCATGGAGTAACAGCAACAGCTACAACAACTGTCTTCCTTGATTTAGACTTTTCTAAAGCTGCAACTGATACATCATTTGAAATTAATGGTACGGCTATAACAATTGCTGATGACGACAATATTAAAGACGTAGCAGATATAATTAACACAATTGTACTTGAAGGAAGTGTTCACGCTTCGGCTGATGAGACTGGTCTATTAAAGTTGACTTCTGTTGGAGGTGATAATATTCGTGTTACCAGTACAGTATCTGGTTTTGTAGCTGCAGCAACTGACATAAATAATGTGGCCATAACAACAAGCCCAGCAAACAATTATGTAGTATTTGGTGCTCTAAGTCTTTCAACTGAAAGTGGTGGACCAATTAAACTAGAAGACATATCTACTTCTAATGCTGGTTTAGCTAAACTTGGTCTTCAGGGCGGAAGTGAGGCAATCGAAGTTTCAAAATCAGGAGTAGATGTAACAACTGAAGCTAATTCTTTGGCTGCCTTAGCAGAAATTGATAGTGCTATCGACAAGGTGACATCTTTTAGGTCGTCTTTCGGTGCTGTTGAAAATAGACTTGATGCAAAAATCAACAATATGACAACATTAAAAGTCAATACTCAGGCTGCTCAGTCAAGAATACAAGATGCAGATTTTGCTGCAGAGACAACAAATTTGACAAAGTCACAAATATTGTCTCAGGCCGCAACATCAATGTTGGCTCAAGCAAATGCATCTAAATCAAACTTATTAGCTCTTCTTCAAGGATAAATTGGAGATCTAAAGAAAGAAAGCCACCTTATGGTGGCTTTTTTTTTTGGCATAAAAATTGCTTAGCTTCTAATAGACTAAAGGTTAACAAAATTATTCCTTTATTCTATTTACATTTATTAAGTTAAGTTTAAAAAGCCACCCTAGGGTGGCTTTTTTTTACATAA
>CACHVW010000046.1 GCA_902583415.1 uncultured SAR116 cluster alpha proteobacterium
GGTAAATCCACGACACCACTAATAACGCCTTCTTTGTCAGGCCTTGCGAACTTTCCAGGTACTAATACGGAATGTCCCATCAACTGTGTTGTTGAAGCAATTCTCATCTCAGATAGTTGTTGACTAACTGACTTCATGGTTTGATCCATTGAAGTTATACCTGTTACAGTTGAAAATTGTGCCATCTGGGCAATAAAATCAGCATTATCAACCGGTGCAAATGGATCTTGATTTTGCAACTGTGTTGTCATTAATTTTAAAAAATCTTCTTGACCTAGTTGATCTTTAGTTTCTTTAGGTGCAAACTTCTCTTTAGCAGAGTTTATACCTAATTTATCTAAAATTTTGGTTAATGATTGATTCGATGAATTAATTTCAGACATTTTATTTCCTTATTTACCAATATTAATTGTTCTCATTGTTAAAGCTCTCAAAGTTGAAATAACTTCAACATTATTTTGATACTGTCTTGATGCTTCAAGCATATCGACCATTTCCTCATCTACATTTACAGCAGCTTTATAAACATATCCTTGTGCGTCAGCTGCTGGATGATTTGGCATATATTGTTTAATTGGCTCCCTACCTATTTCTTTAACTTCAACAGCATCAACAGTAGCTACACCATTTTTTTTAACCAAATCACTATATTGTGTCTCAAATACAGGTTTTAGTGGTTTATAAGTTGTTTTGGGATCTCCTGTAGTAGAACCAGCATTAGCAAGATTAGATGCAACTGTATTTAATCTTACTAACTGTGCTGCCATGGCTCTTCCTGCAATATCATAAACTGATTTAATATCCATTATTCACCCTTTATTGCTGAAATGATTTTATTAATTTTTCCATTCAGAAAATTCACAGTAGTTGTGTATCTCATTGAATTTTCTGCAAATTGCATTTGCTCTACTGCAAGTTCTACTGTGTTTCCATCTAAAGAAGTTATCAATGGTTCCCTATAGGAGGTCTCATGTATTGATTTACCTGAATTTTGAACAATATGATTATCATGTGTTGTTAATATCGGACCATTTTTATCGAATTTTTTTATTTCATCCTCAAAACTTATATCTCTTGCTTTGTAATTTGGTGTTGCAGCATTAGCTATATTTGACGCTAATATATTATTGCGTTTCCCTCTCAATTGTAGAGCAGATGAATAAAAAGATATTTGATCCTTAATTGTATCCACTTTGTAAAAACTCTTTTAATTATTAGTATTTTCAATACTTCTGCAAATTGAATGCCAATTTAATTTCTTAAAAAACTTTAGTTTTTTTTATATTGTCGTATTAGATTTATCATGTAGGATATTTAATATGGATTTGTCTGAAAAAATCATTGATAAAAAAGAAGAGCTTTTAGATGAGTTTGAAAATTTGTCACTTGAACAAATTGCAAAGAAAATAAAAGAAATTGAAAAACGCGATGATGACGTAATTTTTAAAATTGCTTATCTAGCTGCAAGGATTTCAGTTTTAAATCAAAGAATTCAAGCCTTGATAAATGAAAATTCTGCTAATGATAATTTAATTAGAGAAGGTAATGATGCTTCTAGCAATATTATTGAGAAAATCATCAAAAGTTCAAAAAAACCTAATGAAATCCCTATTGAATGGGTAAGGGTACAAATTAAAGAAACAACTGAAGTCAACGGGGTAAGATTTCCATCTGGTATACAAATCGATGTTACGGATGAAGATGCTAAGCAAATGATAGAAGGTAATAAAGCTATATTACTAGAAGAAGTTGAAAAAAAAGTAGATGAAAAAAAGGAGGATGAGTAAAAAACTTATTTTTTATAATAAGTATATATAGCTTCTACTTCATCCTCTCTTAGGCCTGTTTTATTAATAATTTCTTCTTTACTATTACCCTGTCTAGCCATATTTATCGCTTGATTAAGAATATCTTCAGATCCTCTAATATTTCCTAACCTATTAATTTCTCTTTCTATAAAAACTATTTTTTCTGAAATATTTAATATTTCTTTTTTTTGATGCTCTAACAAGTTACCAATAACTATCAAATACTCCTTAATTTCTTTAGAAGTATTATTAATATTTTCTGCATATTCTATAATTGAATTTTTGTTTGATCTAAAATTTTGAAGTTGAAGCAAAAATAATAATATAAATGCAACTACAATAACTATAATTGATAATAAAATAAAAATTTCAAAATTTGATAACAAAAGATCTATGAACATAATTTATATATTCATGATTTTATAATAAATTGCTATAAATAATTTAAAGAATTAAGATTTTGACTTAGAGAATGAAGCTAACAAATTTGCTTTTGGTAAAATTTTTGTTTCAAGCATGTCTATTTTATTTAATATATTATTGAAAATGTAAGTATATTCTTGAGTAGATTTATTTATCTTTAATGTTTCTTCATTAGATTTTAAATCAACTAATATTTTTTCAATTTGAGTATTAATTTCTTTAAAATTTTCAAATGAAAATCTAATATTGTTGATTTCATCTAACTTATTTAAATTTTCATTAAGAATTTCAAGTTTTTCTATCATAACATTCCGTTGACTTAAGATTTCATTTCTCTATAGGCTTGCATAAGTGCGTCAGACAATTTGTCTAAATCTAATGGGTATTTACCAGAAGAAATAGCTTCTTTTATTTTTGCAACCTTATCAACATCTATAGGAGCAGATTGAGCCATTTCTTTTACTAACTTTTTTGTATCGTTAATATTTACCACATTAGAAGATAAGCTTTTGTCTAAAACATCTGCTTTTACCTTATTTTCATGAGAAGGTTTTGAGTCCTTAACATCATTTTTAGGTATGTTATTTAATATATTATTAGTTATTTTATCCATTTTACTTAACTCCACAGTATCAATAACGACAAGTTGTTAAATTATTTTAGCGAAAAATTTTAATTTTTTTATCTTTATTTACATAACCTTTAATTACTTTACCACTTTTTAAATTTTTGACTTTTATTAAATCACCTAAATTTCCGGAATCCTGTGCTTCACCTGAAACTGTGACTGAAACATTTCCAAGATTTGAAACAATTGAAATAATATCTCCATTATTAATATCAAAACTTTCAAACAAATGTCTAGGATGCAAAATTTGTCCTATTTTCAGATTTGTTTTTAATTTTCTTCCTACTAACTCTTCTTTAGTAGAAAAAAAAGATGTTTGATGTTTTTTTTCTACTAAAACTGTTTCAATATCATCCGATTCTATTATATCGTTTTTTTCCAATGACTTTTTCAATTTTAAAATTTTAAGTAATTCATTTTTCTTTTTTGAAATTTTATTTCTAATCAATGCTTTAGATAATTTTTTAGGTATAATATGTTTTATATTTTTAGATCTTTTAGAAGTTTGCACTCTCATTATAAGCTTAAATCCATTTTTATCTAAACAATCGACTTTTAAACTCTTGTAATTTTGAAACACTTTTTTTATTTCAATTCCATCATTGCAATCTTTATAAATAGTATTTTTTGAAAAAACTGGGGTTCCTTTTATCCCCTCTTTTATTAACCATTGAGAAACTTTCGCAGAAATTTCTTCACCAGTAATTGCAGTTGCTTGTTTATTTATTAAAAAAATTAAAATAACCAACAAAAAATTTTTTATTATGATAATAAACATTCATTATCCCCCAAAAAAATAAATATGTGATGTAATTGATGAATTATTTTTATCTTTATTTTCTAAAATTTTATCTTTCTTGATAATCAGATTTTTAATTTCATTAACACTTGGTAGGTATAGCTTTTTACCTGAAAAAAGAAAGTTTGGATTATTTCTAACAAAAGCTTTCCTATTAAAATGAACAATTGCTAGACTCAAAATTTTATTATTAAATTCACTAGAACCATAGTAATCTAACATAATGTCACTTAATGTTTCATTTTTCAAAACTACATGATTTGCACTATAATTTAAGTCTCTTAAGAATAAATTATCAGAACTCAAACTTCTTCGATCTGAATTACCTCTATACTCAAGAACAACAAACGGTTCTGAGAATGATAATTTAGAAAAAAAGATAATAAATAGTGTAAATAAGCAAAATATTCTAATTTTTTTCATTATATCACTCCACAAATTTAACAATTTTATTATTCAAATTTGTTAATTTAATATTATCGTTTAAAGGTAACAATGTACTGTAATTATCAAAAACATCTTCAGTATGAACTATTAATATGCTATTATTTAACATAGAATTTTGAATATTTATTCCATTAACCATACCTATTTGTTTTTGTTTAAGTCCTTGTTTGCTTCCTAAATCTACTTGAAGTTTACCTTTATTAACGGTTAGTCTGCCTTCTAAAGGTTTGCAATGGATGTCCAAAATAAAACTATTTATTGCCTCTGACAAATGATTAGTTACATTTTGGTCAATTATATCCATATCCATAGTAGTAATATTTTTTATGAATTGAAATTTACTATCCAATTGATAATTAATGAGCAGATTATAACTTTTTGATGTCTCTAACTTTATATTTTGCCCTTTAAATAAATCAAATGAAATACTCAATACATAATTAGCAAAACTATTTTTATATATTTTTTTAATAACTATTTTAGGAACAAGACTATAATTACCTGCTTGTATTGTTGGTATACCTCTAGTAATTGCGTTATAATCGAAAGAAGGATTCTGAGATGATTTAATAATTTGATTAAGTAGTCTATTTTGAAAGTTGTTCACATTAACGTTAGGAAATTTAGATATAATTTCATATGTTTTGTTATACCATAAAGATGTATATCTAGCTAATTCTGACGGAACATTTGTATCCACTGAAATTGATCCCTTAAACAAATTGATATTTATTGGTCTAATTTTACAATTATTTTTAGATAATTCTTCTCCTATAACTGCTCTTATCTTTATAGTGAGATATTGTTTATCTTGTGTCTCAGATAAAATTTTAAAATCAATTACTCTATTTGTGGGTTTTACAACTGACTGATCATTAATTATAGTGTTTGAACTTATCGATGAAAATCCATTAATATCAGCACCACCTCTCAACGCTGCTATATATATTGCATCTTCTAGCGCTCTTTTTCTAGAAGTTTCTATATTTTCAGGTAATAAAATTGATCTTCCAGTTGCTTCAACTTGTTTGAAATTAGATTTATTTTGAGCATACAAATCAAAATTAAACGTTGATAACACTATAAAAATAAAAATTTTGTATAGATCAATAAATTTTAAAATAATCTTATTCATTATATATATCTAAGTTCTTCTTGCACTTTTTAACATCATAAGCATCATATCTTTATCAATTTCTAAAACTGTTTCATATGTATCTACACCAGTAGGATTAATTCTAACAGTTTTAGCACCTCTAATTATTCCTTTAACAACTGCCCTAAATGTATCGTTTTGGACCATTAGATCTATTACTGTAGTATTAGAATCAACTTGTATGCCATGTATTTGTTCTGCTAATTCTCTCATTGCTGCCATTCTAGCAGATCTAATGGCCATCAATCTTTTTTGTGCATCTGTTCTGCCTGGTTGACTGGAAACAACTGCATATCCTACAGCTGATAGAGTTGGTATTTTTTCAACAGAACTATCAAATACTTCTTTTAAAGCAACTATTCCGTCACTTTCAGAGTTAATTTGCTTTGAGTTAAAACTACTGGTTTGTGAAAAATTTGAGTTAGCTAAATTCTGCAAGCATCCTGTACTTAAAAATAATGCACAAGTTGTAACACTCACTAAAAGATTTTTACATTTAAAAATTGACATAAAATGCTCCTGAATAAATTATTTCGAGACATTTATGCAGAATGCATGCCAACAATATTATTAATTTGTTTTATTGAATAAGAAAAAAATAGAATAATCTTTATTAATAATTGTTATTCTTGGCATTATTTTTGCTTCCTTTTTTTTCAATTATTATTATAAAACTCAAATTAAATAACCTATTGATTTTATTACATAATTTATTTGAGATGAAAATTAAGGAGATGTCATGAATTTGACAAACACGATAGCAACACAATTTTTTGGACCAGATAAATTAAAGCCATTTGGCTTGCCTATAGCTATTTTAATGTTAATGGTTATGATGGTTATCCCACTTCCGTCTGTATTATTAGATATTTTTTTTACAACAAATATTTTACTTTCATTATTAATATTAATGGTATGTATTCATACTTTTAGACCTTTAGATTTTTCAAGTTTTCCTACAGTACTCTTATTTGCAACAATTTTAAGGCTTGGTTTAAATGTTGCTTCTACAAGAATAGTACTTAGTGCTGGTCATACTGGTCCTGATGCAGCAGGCAAAGTTATTGAAGCTTTTGGTGAATTTGTTATTGCTGGAAATTATGTTGTTGGTATTTTTGTATTTGCAATATTAATTATAATAAACCTCGTCGTTATCACCAAAGGTGCAGGAAGAGTTTCTGAAGTTTCTGCTAGATTTACATTAGATGCAATGCCTGGCAAACAAATGGCTATAGATGCTGACTTAAATGCGGGTCTATTGACTAGTGAGGAAGCAAAACAAAGAAGAGATGACATTGCAAAGGAAGCAGATTTTTATGGGTCAATGGATGGAGCATCTAAATTTGTAAAAGGTGATGCAATTGCTGGAATTTTAATTCTTCTAATTAATATTATAGGAGGTCTTGTAATTGGAATTGCCCAACATGATTTGCCTGTTTCAATTGCAGCTGAAAACTATATTATTTTATCTGTAGGTGATGGATTAGTTGCTCAAATACCTTCCTTGCTGTTAGCAATAGCAACTGCGATTATAGTTACTAGAGTATCAACTAGCCAAGATTTATCTAAACAGATTGGTTCTCAAATAGGAGTTAAGCAAGCTTGGTTACCTAGCGCATGTGTTTTATTTCTTTTAGGTTTAATTCCTGGCATGCCAAACACACTATTTTTACTTGGTTCTGCTCTAACTTTTTCAGTTTGGTGGATAATTAGAAAAAACAATGAAAGTTTTGATAATGGTGATACGAACGTTACTGAAAATAACAAGGATAATAAAAACACAGAAAGTGAAGAAGATGATAATGTTATTTCTTTATCAGACATAGCTGATAATTCTTCAATATCAATGCAACTAGGTTATGGACTGATTCAACTTGTTGATGATGAAAATGATGGACCATTGATTGCTAGAATAACTGGTGTAAGGAAACAAATTTCAAAAGAATTAGGTTTTATTGTACCTCAAGTAAGAATTAGAGATGATTTAACATTAGAAGCAAACCACTATAGAATTAGAATTGGTCAAGAAATTGTTGCTGAAGACAAAATTTTTCCTCAGTTACTTTTAGCTATCCCAGGTGATAATGCTCAAACAAAAATTGAAGGAACAGACGTCAAGGATCCAAGTTTTAATATGGATGCAACTTGGATTGAGCCTCATCAACAAGCTAGAGCAGAAAATTTAGGATATATGGTAGTAGAGCCTGAAGCCGTTATTGCAACTCATTTAAATCAAATTTTATCTAAGCAAGCAGCAGAATTACTTGGGCAAGATGATGTTCAATTACTTTTGGACAACTTAGCAAAATCGTCACCACAATTGGTATCTTCAACTGTACCCAAGTTGGTTCCTTTAAATACCCTTACAACAATATTAAAAACTTTACTAGCTGAAAAAATGCCGATAAGTGACTTAAAACGTATATTAGAAGTTCTAGCTAGTCAAAATGTTAAAAACATGACACCTATAGAATTAGCTGAAGCAATAAGACCAACAATTTCAGGATTATTAATACAACAAATTGCACCCTTAAATAGCGCTCTTCCAATAATAACATTCTCTGCAGATTTAGAACAACTTATAGTAAATGTAGCGAAACAAACAGGAGCAAATGGCCTTATTCTAGAAGCTAATCTTATTCAAAAGATAGTTTCAGCAATAAATACAGTTATGGAAAAAATGCAAAGTGAAAATAGAAAGGCTGTAATGATTACAGCACCTGTGATTAGAAGAGATTTATCATACATGCTCAGACAACATATTCCATCATTAGATATCCTTTCATTTACTGAATTACCAGATAATAAAAAAATAGAAGTAGTTGCTAATATTGGCTCAGAAGAAGAAGAAAAAAATTAAATAAATAAAGAAATCATGGAGAAAAAAATGACACAGCATAAAGTAGTTGCAGATGATAGTTTGTCAGCAATGGATGAAATTTCAAGAGTACTTGGCAAAGACGCTGTAATACTGAAAACTCAAAAAATTAACGGAAAAATTGAAATATTGGGTTCTAATAATATTGAAGACATTGCTTCATCTAATGCAAAAAAAATTAATAAGAAAAAAAATAATTTTAGTCACTTATTTTCGAACCATAATTTAGAAAATGATAATAAGGTTAGAAAATTTAGCACATTAATACAAAATAAAAATATAAAAAACAGTTCTAGTTCACAAAATCTTAGTCAGGTTAAGAGTGATAATTTTGATACAAATTTTGTTGATATTGAGACTTTTAAGACATTCACAACTAAAATTGAAAACTTGCTAAAAAATATGATTATCTCAGATATTGACGATTTCAATAAAGATAAAAATAATTCATTAACAATTGATTTACTAAAAAAAGGTTTTTCAAAAAAAGTTATATCTGAGTATCAAGAAAAAATAATTAATAATAAAGAAATTGAAGATTTAGAATTATTTTTTTATCATCATTTGGCAAAAAAATTGGTTTTTCCTTACGAGGAGCAGATTATAAACTCTGATGTTTTGTTTATAAACGGGGCAACAGGCTCTGGAAAAACAACCTTATGCGCGAAGCTTTCTTCATATATTTTAGATAATTTACTTTCTGCAAATGAAAAACATAAATTATCAATAATAAATTTTGGCCCAAAATCCTCAGATTATTCTGAACTCCTAAATTTTGGAAAGTTATTAAATTTAAATGTAGCTTCTGTCTCATCATTGAATGACTTAATTCAATTAGTTGAGGAAAATAAAATTAAAACAAAATTAATAATAGATGTATCTCAAGAAAATAGAAATTTGTCAGGATACTCAGATTATCTTGAAAAAATGACTCTGAATAAAAGTTGTTCTAATTTATTAACTGTACCTGCAAGTACTAATAAAAATATGATCAATTTAATGATGAATTTTTATAAAAATTCATTTCCTACTATCGCACTTACAAAATTAGATGAATCACACATAAGTGCTGACGAGTTGTCGATTTTTGCAGAATTAAATTGTAAAATTGGTATTTTATCCGGATCAAGGTCAATTATTGGTTCAATTGCTTTTGCTAAAAGTGAAGTTTTGGCACAATATATGAAAGACATTAGTGTATAAATTATAAATTAGGATTATTTATGACTACAACAATTGCTATAACTTCCGGAAAAGGGGGGGTAGGTAAAACTACAGTTGCCGTCAATCTTGCATTAAGCCTAGCTTTGCAAAATAAAGAAACACTCCTTTTAGATGCTGATTTAGGAATGGCGAATGCACATATTTTACTCGGTATAAATCCAAAATATTCCTTAGAGGACTTTGTTACTGGGAATTCATCAATCGATAAAGTAACCACATCAATAAATAAAAACTTGAAATTTGTTTCAGGTGGCAACGCTATAAATAACCTTTTAAATTTAAGTGATCTAGAGCGTCATAAAATTATCAAGAGTTTTGATGATCTTAAGAAAAAACCTGAATTCATGTTAATTGATGTTGGTGCTGGTGCAGAATCTTCATCTATGACATTTATGGCATCATCAGAAAAAATTATCGTTGTTATTACTGGTGAGCCTACAAGTTTCATTGATGCATACACTCTAATAAAAACTTCTTATTTAGATTATAAAATGAATAATTTTGGTATAATTGTAAATATGGCATCATCACCAATGCAAGCCAAATTAAACTTTGACAAATTTCAATCAATTACTCAAAAATTTTTGGATGTTAACTTAAAATACGTTGGACAAATCCCAAACTCACAAAAAGTTAGAAATTCAATTATTTCAAGACAAGCAGTAGTTTCTTCAAAAAATAATAATATTGAATCAAAAGCTTTTAATGAACTTTCGTCCAAACTCATGTTAGTTGAAACAAATAAAACTGGTACAATTAAATTTTTTGAAAATTAGAATACAACTATGAAAGTATGAATATGAATAATTATTCAAAAATTATAAAGCCAGACATTAATCAATTAATTAATGATAATACTGATTTAGTAAAAAAGATTTCATGGCATTTGCATGGACGAGTGAATTCTATTGTTGATATTGAGGATGTTATTCAAATAGGGATGCTAGGTTTAATTTCTGCTGCACAAAATTATGTTCCTCAAAAAAATGCTTCTTTTACCTCATATGCAAGCATAAGAATTAAAGGTGAAATTTTAGATTATTTGAGAAAAAGCTCTAATTTAGACAGATCAACAATTCTAATAAAAAAAAATGCAGAAAAAGCAAGTAATTATTTAAGAAATAAATTAGGACGAGAACCCTATCAAAATGAAATAGCAGATGAACTTGGTATATCATCTGAAAAATATCAAGAGTGGTCTCATGCTTTTGAAGCAAGTGTTATAAAAAGTTTAGAAGATTCATATGACGATTATTCTAATTGGTTTGTTACTAACGATTTAAACCCCGAAGAACAAATAAATGATATTCAGCTAAGAGATAATTTAAAAAAAGCTTTAAAAACATTAGAAGGCAAAGAAGCCCTTATTATACAATTATATTTTGTAGAAGAATTAAACATATATGAAATTGCAGAAGTAATTGAGGTTACAACAGGAAGAGTTTCTCAAATTAAAACTTCTGCAATAAGAAGAATAAGAGAACAACTAAAAAAAGATAATTAATTTTATAATGCAAAAATTAGAAATGCTAATAAAGACAGTAGATGCGCATTATGACAGCGTACATCAAATACAATGTTTTTATTTATCCTGTAGCCTTGTTAATATTGCTAGAGGCACATGTAATTTAATCATAGCCAATGAAAAAAGTAATTTCCAAAATAAATTAACAATAAAATACGAAAGAGCCGTTATGTCCGGCTCAATTAGAGTAAAGGGTAGTTATTTTGACATATTACAAAATCAATTAACAATAAAAAATGAACGGCCAGCTAGGCTAGAATTAACTATTAATGATAAATTAAATATCAATAAAAATGGTATTTTATTTCTTGAAAAGGAATTAATTTCAGAAATATTAGAATATAAATTTTTTATTCCCTTACTATAAGAATTTATACTATTAACCGTCAATTAACCTTTTTGTAATATCAACTTCTGTTTGAAGTAGTCTAGAAACACCAGAAAATGCTTGTTGTGCTTTAAGCATAGTGATCATCTCTGAGGTTACATCTACATTTGATCTTTCTAAATTACCAGCTTCAATTTTACCGAATGCTCCATTCATTGGAATACCAAAATTAGGTAATCCTGATTTTGAGTTAGTTTGATAACGATTATTACCAACCTGTCTCAATCCAGTCTCGTTAGGAAATGAAGCAAGAATAAAATTCCCAATAATTTCTTCATCATCTAATCCATAAGTAGCAGTAATTTTACCCTTGGAGTTTACATTTATATTTGATAGCAGAGATATAGTTTGATCTTCATTTATTTTTCTAGGGGGTATAACTAAGTTTTTTAAAATCTCATTATCTTGACCAAGGTAACCCATAACTTTTAATCCATCATTAGTAACCACTTCGCCTGTTGCAGTAATATTAAATGAACCATCTCTTGTATAAAAAGGAGTATCAAGTGCATTTTCATTAACAACAGGAAAAAAACCTAATCCTGTAACAGCTAAATCTAAAGCTCCATTAGTTGTCTTTAGAGATCCTTGACTCATTTGTAGAAGTGGATCATTAACACCCACCCCTTGACCAGAAAATTTACTTGGTGATGAGGATCTATCTCTTGAGTAAATATGCTCAAAATTTGTCTTACTTTTTTTAAATCCAGTACTATTTACATTTGCAATATTATTGGAAACTATTCCCATTTCTTTGGTATTTGCATTAATGGCACTTTTTAAAATTGATAACATATTTAATCTCCTATATGTTAGATGGAGCAATATTTATGCCATTGACTTTATGCACAATAAAATTTTATAAACATATTATTGATTAGTACGTAATTGAATTTATAAATAAATCATTGGGATCTAGGGTTTTAGTTAAAATGAGTGTTCAATCTAAAAGTACAGATTTGGTTAAATTCAATGAGAAAAAGTCAAAACTACCTGTAAAGTTTAACCGAAATGAGGTAATTCAAGCCTTAGAGTTAGTTGATAAGGACTTAATACTAAAAAATAGAGACGAAGTTAAAAAATATTTACCCGACATTTTAGGTAGAGTTTTAGCAAGAATATGGATTGATAAATCATTTAAAGAAAACTTCAAATCAAACCCTAGACAAGTTTTAAATGATAATGGTGTTTTTTTACCTGATGATATGATATTAGAATT
>CACHVW010000047.1 GCA_902583415.1 uncultured SAR116 cluster alpha proteobacterium
ACGATATTCATCACAAAGCATATGTAGACAACGGTAACAACTTGCTTAAAGGTACCGAATGGGAAAATAAAAGTTTAGAAGATATAATTGTAGGCACATACGACGCAAGTAGTGTGGCTCAAAATGGAATTTTTAATAACGTTTCACAACATTGGAACCATGAGCAATTTTGGCAAATGATGGGACCTTCAAAAGTGGGCATGCCTTCAGAATTAGAAAATGCTATAACTGAATCATTTGGAAGTGTAGATAAATTTAAAGAGGATTTCTGTAATGCTGGCGCAACTCAATTTGGTTCTGGTTGGTGCTGGCTTGTAAAAGAAAAAGATGGAAGTTTAAAAGTAACTAAAACTGAAAATGGTGTAAATCCAGTTTGCTTTGGACAAACTGCACTTCTAGGATGTGATGTATGGGAACATTCATATTACATAGACTTTAGAAACAAAAGACCTGTCTACTTGAAGAATTTTGTTGATAATCTTGTGAATTGGGAGAATGTTGCTTCAAGACTGTAAAGCAATCAATCTTATTAAAATAAAAAGGTGCTAATTAAGCACCTTTTTTTATGCTTTCCATAACAATATCAAAATTTAAAAAGAAGCATTTGCTATTATTTTCTTCATCAATTCGCTCTTCAAGTTTTCTTATTAAACTTTTTTTGACTGCAAAAACAGTATCACTCTCTAAATATTTATCTCCATCTATAAATGCATGTGTTACAAGATCTTTATAACCATTTGCTTTTACCATAAAATGAACATGCGCTGGTCTAAATGGATGTCTGTCTAAACTGTTCAAAAGATCCCCAACTGGTCCATCTACAGGTATCGGATAATATTGTGGTTTAACAGTCCTAAACATGTACGATCCATCATGTTGAGACATGAAAGTACCCCTTAAATCAACTAAATTTCCTTCTTTTTGAACATCATATAATCCATCTGGACCAGATTGCCATACTTCGATACTTGCGCCTGAAATTGCATTATTGTTAACATCAACAATCTTTCCTTTTACAATACAATTTTCACCCTCGACATTATTTGCAATATTATCACCATTATTCATTTTTGAAGATGGAGTATGAAACGGACCCAAAACTGTAGTTTCTGTTTCGTTTTTAGACTTTCTGTTATTAATGGCATCTAATAACATTGAAATACCTAAAACGTCAGACAAAAGAATAAACTCTTGTCTTCTATCATCACTCATATGGCCGGTTTTTGTTAAAAACATTATTGCCTTCATCCACTCTTCTTCAGTTGGCTCAACTTCTTTAACAACTTCGTGTAAATGAGTAATTATAGAGCTCATAATTTCTTTAAGTCTATCGTCTTTGATACCAGCAAAACTATTTAATACAGCTTCGGTAGCATTTTTTTCGTTAAAATCCATGATCATTTAACTCCCAAGAAAAATTCATTCACATATAGATAATATTAATTATAGTTAAAAAGTTTAGTAAAGTCTTTAATGGAGTTTTAAATGAAAACCTGTGTGGGTATAATTGGTGGATCTGGGTTATATAATTTAAAAAGTCTACAAAATACGAAATGGATAGATGTGTCTACTCCATGGGGAGATCCTTCTGATCAAATACTTTCAGGTGAGATAAGTGGTTTACAAATTTATTTTTTGCCAAGACATGGAAGGGGTCATTATCACTCTCCATCTACAGTACCCTACAAGCAGAATATATATGCTCTTAAAAAATTAGGTGTAACAAATATTTTATCTGTATCAGCTTGTGGGAGTTTGAGGGAAGATTTAGCACCAGGAGACTTTGTTCTTATAGATCAATTCATAGATAGAACTTATTTAAGGGAAAAAAGTTTTTTTGGAAAAGGTTGTGTTGCTCATGTAAGCTTAGCACATCCTACATGCAATAATTTCAGTAAAGTTATTTTTAAGATAGGCAAAAAACTTCAAATTAAGGTTCAGTTAGGTGGAACGTATATGACTATGGAGGGTCCTCAATTTTCAACTTTAGCTGAGTCAAAACTATATAAAGATAATTGGAAATGTGATGTCATTGGAATGACAAATATGCCTGAAGCAAAATTGGCAAAAGAAGCAGAAATTTGTTATACGTCTTTGTCTATGGTTACAGATTTTGATTGTTGGCATCCTGATCATGATTCCGTTGAAGTCTCAGATATAATAGAAACCCTTACAAATAACTCTTCTAAAGCTCAAAGAATTATTGAAGCTTTGCCTGAATTTTTGAAACAAAGCAGAGATCTTTGTAGCTTAGGATGCAATAATGCACTTGATAATGCTATAATTACTGCACCAGAAAGAAGAGATCCAAAAGTACTGCAAAGATTAGATATTCTACTTCAAAGACTAAACAAATAATAATTTAGGGTTATCAAATGAATAAAATTAAAAACGCTATAAGAACAATACCTAATTTTCCAATAGATGGAATAATGTTTAGAGACGTTACCACTTTATACTCTAACTCTGAAGCAATGAAGGAAGTAATAAAGTTAACCTGCGATTATTGGAAAAACAAAGGCTTAACAAGTATAGCTGGTATAGAAGCAAGAGGTTTCATAACAGGTAGTATTATTGCAAATCATTTATCTCTTCCATTTGTACCAATAAGAAAAAAAGGCAAACTACCTTATGATACTCTAAGTCAGGACTATGAGTTAGAATATGGCAAAGCTACAATTGAAATACACAGTGACGCACTTAATCGTAATGATAACGTTCTAATAGTTGATGATTTAATTGCAACCGGAGGAACTGCATTAGCATCTATTGAATTAGTTAAAAAATTAGATGCAAATGTTAACGGCTGTACTTTTATAATTGATTTACCAGAATTAAAAGGAAGAGAAAAAATTGAAGAAATTGGTATTGAAGTACAAACATTATGTAGTTTTAAAGGGCACTAAAATTACCTTAAACTAGCTTCAATATTACCACCATCAATAGTTAGTACATGAGCCGAGGTTCTCTCAGAAATTGCGAGTGACAAAAATCCTTCTGCGACATGCTTTGCTTCAACTTCTTTTGAAAGTAAGTTACTAGTCATATATTGATTTTCATCAATTCCTCTGCTTTTTGACCTTTTCTTTATCATTGCTGGAGTTAATAGACCTGATCTTATTTTATCAGCATTGATACCATTAACACTGATATTATATTCACCAAGCTCTAATGCTAACTGCTTCAAAAGAAACATTAAAGTTGATTTCGGAAGTCCATATGAACCAAAATTCTTACCAGGATTAATAGCCTGTTTAGAGACATTAAAAAGAATTTTTCCACCAACTGACTGATTAATTAATACTTTGGATACTTCTTTTGCTAAATTGAAATGTGCAAAGAAGTTTAATTCAAAACTTTCTTTTAGCGTTTTAATATCTAGATTTAAAATAGATGACTCTACTGCATAGCCCGCGTTTGAAATCAAAATATCAATTCCACCAAAATTTTGTAAACATGAATTTATAATTGATTTTGGAACAGTTGAGACTGTAAGATCAGATTGCAAAAAAACAGAGTTCGAGTTCATCAATTTATGAGTTTCTTGAAGTGATTTTAAATCTTTATCTACAAGAAAAACATTTGCCCCTTGACCATTGAATACTTTAGCTATTTCTCTTCCAATAATGCCTCCAGCACCCGTTATTAGAACAGTTTTACCTCTAATTAAAGATGTGTTTGTTTTTTTAATTTTAGCTTGTTCTAACGACCAATACTCAATATCAAACTGATCTTTTTCTTTAATTGGGTAATAACCTCCAAGTATTTCTCCATAATTCATGACATGAATGTTTTGTTCAGCAATATCTGCAACAAGTGTGGCAGTCTTTTTATCTCCTCCAATGCCAATTAGGCCAATACTTGGGGCCCAAATAACATTTGGATTTGGGTTTAACATTTTTAATTTATTTTTAAATCTTTTTTTATTTCTATTAAAATAACTAATATAATCATTACGAAAATTATTTAACTTAATTAAAATTTCTTTTTCATCAAAATTTTTTGATAATACTAATGGGTTTCCCTTTATTCTTATTACATGATCTGGAGAAGATACTCCTCTTTTTGCAAGTAAACTGAGATCTTTTCGTAGCAAAAAACTACTAATTTTTTTATCATTTCTTATATCAAAAGTTGGAACAAAATTATAATCCTTACTATGTTTTTCAATATCTCCTCTAATAGTAGACAGAAAAGATAATTCTTTTTTCTCTATCTTTAATTTTTTTTGAAAATACTTTTTAGCCTTTAAATTTTTATTAATCCATTTTTGTACTTTATTAGTTTGTTTGATGACCCTCTCATAAGATTCTTTTGCCGTTCTACCCCATGTAAAATGTCCATGATTAAGAAGTAGAAGACCCTCACAATCTGGATTTAAATCATAAATATCAGCAGCTTTTTTAGCTAAATCAAAACCAGGCATAATGTATGGAACAACAGCAAGCTTTGATCCAAAAATTTCATTAACAATTTTTTTATAATCAGGCAGATTTGCTAATATCAAAAAAGGTGTTGCATGAGTGTGATCAACAAACTTATGTGGTAGAAAAGCGTGCAGTAATGTCTCCACCGAGGGATTTGGGGATTTAGAGTCTAATAAATTTGCTCTTTGCAAATTTACCATATTTTCATCAGATAGTTTTTTTAATTTTCTTAACTGTAAAAGTGGCTCTAATCTAATAGATGGAAGACCTTTTGGTTCAATAGTTTCAAGATCCCATCCAGAACCTTTGACACAAATCACTTCTATATTTTCATTAAAAATATTTTTTGTATGAGATTTACAAGATGTATTACCTCCACCATGCATAACTAAATCAGGAACAGAACCAATTAGCCTAGATGTATAAACTCTACTTCCTAAATCAATATCAAATTGTTTGTTTCCAAGAATATCAATGTATTTTTTCTGCTTTTTTTCATTCCATAAGTTTGTAAACATCTAAATTTAACCTTCTGAGATTAATTTTAAATTCTTCAATGACTCAAAGTTTGCTTCAAAAACTCCATGTTCAGTTATTAAACCTGACACCAATCTGGCAGGAGTAACATCAAATGCCGGATTTCTACTTTTAGTACCCTCTGGAGCAATATCAACATTTATAATGTTCATATTTTCATCTTTTCCTTGGACAAAATTAACTTCATTAGTATCTCTTTCTTCAATAGGTATATCTTTAATACCATCTCTTATATTCCAATCAATCGTAGAAGAAGGTAAAGCCACATAAAAAGGAATATTGTTATCATATGCAGCCAAAGCTTTTAAATAAGTCCCTACTTTATTGCATACATCTCCATTAGCAGATGTTCTATCAGATCCAACAATTACAAGGTCTATTTCATTATGTTGCATTAGATGTCCACCGGCATTATCAACAATTAAATCATGACTTATATTATTATGTAATAATTCCCATGTTGTTAACTGAGCACCCTGATTTCTTGGTCTTGTTTCGTCAACAAAAACATGTACGTCTATACCCTTTTCTTTGGCATAATATATTGGAGAAGTAGCAGTGCCCCAATCTACAGTTGCTAACCAACCTGCATTACAGTGAGTTAAAACATTTAAAGAGTTTGATTTTTTTTTGTTTAGAATTTTTTTAACTACTTCATAACCATTTTCACCAATTCTAAAATTAGAATAAATATCTTCTTCTAATATAGTTTTTGCTTTTTTAAATGCTTCATCAAGTCGATTTTCTTTTTTAGTATTAGATAACAAATCAAACATTATTTTGACCGCCCATTGTAAATTCACAGCTGTAGGCCTTGTTAATAATAAGTTTTTTTTTGTTTCAATTAATGTGTTATCCGAATTATCAGTTTCCATTGATTTTGCAAAAGCAAAAGCTGCAGTTACTCCTATAAGAGGAGCACCTCTTACCCACATATCTTTTATTGCAGTAGAGAAATCATTAATATTTTTAAGTTCAACTATTTTAAATTCGTGTGGTAACCATCTTTGGTCAATTATAAATACATTATTATTTTCTTCAATCCATATGGAAGTATAATTTTTACCATTTACTTTCATATTATCTCCGTTATAGGGTGTTAAATAATATAACTTATAAATAAAACTTAATTTAAATATAGAGAATATTAATTGTCATACTTAGTACCACATTCTCCTAAAAATTCCATTTTTTTTAATAAAACTGGAACTCTAAAAAAATTAAATTTTTTAGTTAAAGATATGTGTAAAGTTAAAGACCATAGGACATCTTGTGGCAATCCTGATTTCTATCAAAAATGTATTCCAGCAGATGATTATGCACCCTTCTTAAAAGAAATTTTAAAGGCAGGGGCAACTTTAAAAGGAATAACAATTTGTGACGAGTTTTTTTACTCATTAATAGGTGAAAATAGTCACTATGGAACACCCGCTAACTTTAATGCTCCTGGGTGTGTGCCTGGTGGATCAAGCTCAGGTTCAGCAGCTGCATTAACTACAAACTTATATGATTTTTCAATTGGATCTGATACTGGTGGCTCTGTAAGAGTTCCAGCTTCTTTTTGTGGTCTATTTGGCATAAGACCTACACATAACAGAATTAACACAGATGGTGTTTATCCAATGGCACCAAGTTTTGATACTTTAGGCTGGTTTGCTAAGGATATTGATATTTTTAAGAAAATAGGCTGTGTTCTTTTAAATTTAAATGAAAAAACTGAAGTTTCATTTAAAGAGTTTGTAATAGCAGAAGATATTTTAGAATTAGCAAGTCCCAAGATTGTAAAACTTTTTAATAATTATATTAATGATAAATTTCCAGAAATTAAAAAAATTCGTCTATCAAAGCATAATAAAGAAGAGATTGCAGATAATTTCAGAATTCTTCAAGGTGGAGAAATAAAGGAAAACATTATTCCTTGGATTTTAGTAAACAAACCCAAAATATCACCTGAAATAAATAACAGAATTGAAATGGCAATGAAAATTACTACTGATGAGATTAATAAAGCTCAAAAGTTCAGAGAAAAACTTAAAGTAGAAATTGATAAATCTTTACCAAAAGGCATTATTGCCCTCTTCCCAACCACACCCTTTTCGTCTCCTAAATGTGGACAAAGTGATGAACAATTAGCTTCATATAGGAAAAAATTAATGGAGTTCACATCGATAGCTGGAATGACATCAAGACCGCAAATATCGATGCCAAAATTTAGAGATAATACTGGTCCTATTGGTATATCATTACTAGGATGGCAATATAACGACGAAATTTTATTAGAAAAATTAACATATTTATAAAGGAATATTTATGACTCGGATTAAAGATTGGAAAGTAGAAGATTTAACTGAAGAACAAAAAGAAATCCACGACACTATTGTGAGTGGCCCAAGAGGTCATGTCGTTGGGCCACTCAGAATTTGGCTCAACAACCCCAGCCTAGCAAGAAGTGCTCAAACAGTTGGAGAATACGCAAGATATGGAACTTCATTATCAAAAGGTTTGTCTGAACTAGCTATCATAACTACTGGAAGAGTCTGGTCATCCGCATTTGAATGGGAGCATCACGCACCATTAGCCATTGAAGGAGGAATAGATCCAGAAAATGTAAATATTATTAGCATGGGACAAAGACCAAATTTTACAAATGCAGAAGAAGAAGCTGTTTTTGATTTTGCTGCTGAAGCTAATATTTTAAAAAATGTATCTGATAATACTTATAATAATCTTGTAAACATACTTAACGAAACAGCAGCAATAGACATTGTTGGCATCTGCGGTTATTACAGCTTAATTTCAATGACACTTAATGTTTTTAAAGTTCCAAGTGACACTGATAAATGGCCATTACCAGAAATTAAAGATTTTTCCAAAATGCTCAAAAGTTAATTATTACTAGGAAATGTGTATTGAGCACCAGAATGATGGCCGGAAGGCCATCTTCCTGTAACAGTTTTAAGCCTAGTATAAAACCTTACTGCTTCCATTCCATAAACTCCATGACCTCCAAATGCAGACCTTTTCCATCCACCAAAAGAATGGTATGCCACTGGAACAGGAATTGGAACATTTACGCCTACCATCCCAATTTGACACTCATTTGAGAATTTTCTTGCAACACCACCATTTGATGTAAAGATGGCTGTTCCGTTCCCATATTCATGTTTATTTACAATATCTAAAGCATAATCAAAATCTCTAGCTCTAACCATTGATAAAACAGGACCAAAAATTTCTTCTTTATAGATGGACATATCAGTTGTTACATTGTCAAAGAATGACCCACCAATAAAAAAACCATTTTCATAACCTTGAAGTTTCAAATTTCTTCCATCAACTACTAATTCAGCTCCTTCTTCTACCCCCTTATCAATATAATTTTGGACTTTCTGAAGATGGTCTGAAGTAACTAATGGACCCATTTCTGAGTCAGGATCTAATCCAGGTCCTATTTTTAAATTTTCAATTTTTGGCTTTACTATTTCTTTAATTTTATCACCAGTTCCCTCACCTACTGGTACCACAACTGAGATAGCCATGCACCTTTCTCCAGCAGACCCAAAAACTGAACCCATAATTGCATCACCTACCATCTCCATATCAGCATCTGGCATCACAACCATATGGTTCTTAGCACCTCCCATAGCTTGTACTTTTTTACCATATTTAGCTGCTTCGCTATAAACGTACTCAGCAATGGGGGTAGATCCCACAAAACTTACACCAGTTATATCTTTATGTTGTAAAATAGCGTCTACGGTCTCTTTACCACCATTTACTAAATTTAAAACTCCTGGTGGTATTCCTGCCTCTAAAACAATTTCAGATAACAATCTAGTTGAACTTGGATCTCTTTCAGAAGGTTTGAGAATGAAACAATTACCGCATGCAATCGCCACTGGAAACATCCACATTGGCACCATCACTGGAAAATTAAATGGCGTTATTCCTGCACAAATTCCCATAGGTTGATAATCGGACCAGCTATCAATAGATCTACCAACATTACTAGTATAATTGCCAGCAAGATGGCTTGGGATTCCACATGCAAACTCAACAACTTCCAATCCTCTGCCAATTTCACCAAGCGCATCATCAAAGGTCTTGCCATGTTCTTGAGAAATTAATTTTGCCAATTCATTTTGTCGGAATTCTATTAATTCTTTTAGCTTGAACATTTTCCTAGCTCTGACTATTGGAGTAGTATTAGACCACTCAGGAAAAATTTCTTTTGCTGACATAACAGCCGCGTTTATGCAATCGGATGTTCCCGAGACAACTCTTGCTGTTTCCTCACCAGAAGCAGGATTAAAAACTGGGGTAGATGAAAGCCCAGAAAAATTAGCACTTTTCCCATTAATAAGGTGGTCAATTAATTTCATTATTACTCCAAAGAAAATTATTAAATTATTTAAAATTGATTTATAATACTGCAAAAAACTTTTATGAAAGTAAATTGAAAGTTTGATTTAAATGAATAAAAAAAAATTAAATTATCGAGTGACCTATTTAGAAATGAATAGAAAGCCAAGTTTTGATTGGCCCAAAAATTTAAAACATAAACTTAGTATATTATTAGCCAAAAGTTTTCCTGCTTGGTATTTTTTGTTCTTCTACAAACAAGTTGGAAAAAATTACTATTGGACAGATTGGTTAAGAAAAAGTCAAGATGAAATCGATGAATTCGTAAATGATAAAAATGTACTACTTTATACATTAATCAAAGATGGATGGCCAGTTGGTTTCTATATGTTGGATTATAGAAAAAAAGATATTTGTGACCTTAGTTTCTTTGGTTTAGTTGAAGAAGTGATTGGTATAGGTTTAGGGAAATATTTATTGCAAACAGCTATATTAACAGCATGGGACAGTAAAAACATAAAGAAATTAACTGTTAACACCTGTTCTCTTGATCATAAAAGTGCAATTTACCTATACCAAAAATATGGTTTTACACCTGTTAAATATAAAGATTTAGAAAAAAAAGTTTAGATTATTGAAATTTTTTGCCTTCCAAAAACAATCCTGGTCTATTTTGGGTGGCACTATCTTCCTGCCAAACAACCTCTCCGTTTACAAGAACATTTTCAATACCATCTGCATGAAGTTTAGGTGATTGATATGACGCTTTATCAATTACTGTTTCAGGATTAAAGATAACTAAATCTGCATAATTACCTATATCAATTGTCCCTCTATTTTCAAGGCCAAAAACCGAAGCACTTTTACCCGTCATTTTATAAACCGCTTCTTCAAGTGGAAAAAGTTGCATCTCCCTAGAATATTTTCCTAAAACTCTAGGAAAGGTCCCCCACAAACGTGGATGAGGATGCCGATCCCCAGGTATACCGTCAGATCCAATCATAGTGCCTGGAAATTGTAAAATTCTGTTTAAGTCCTGATCATCCATTTGAAAATAAATAGCCCCTGCTGGATATAATTTATCAATTGTTTCATCAATACTAGTTCCAAATTGTTGAGCTAAATCATTTAAATCCTGTCCTGAAATATCAGGATAGTTATCAGACCATGTAACTAAAACTTTATCTGCACGCTTAACAAAGCTTTTTAATAACATGGTTGAGCTAGCAGTATATGGATAACAGTCAAGATCAAGAAAATTATTCTTTTTAGCCTCTCCAATTAATTCTAATGTTTTTTTGCTTTTTCCCCAATTTTCTCTTCCTGCACATTTATGATGCGAAATTACAGTTCTTACCTTAGCTTTAGAAGATATTTTAATAGTTTCATTTACAGATTTTATAACATCAACTGCTTCATTACGCATATGTGTTGTAAAAATTCCATCAAATTCAGGTAATATTTTTGCTAACTCTACAATTTCTGACGTAGGAGCATCATTTGCAGCAGGGTAAGCCAAACCTGTTGACAAACCAATAGAACCATCTTCAAGAGCTAATTTTAGCTTATCAACCATTTTTGAGATCTCTTTTGTTGTTGCTGGTCTAGCAAATTCACCATTCATAGCCTCAACTCTAAGCATGGAATGTCCAGTTAATAGAGCCAAATTTACAGAACTTGGTTTATTGTTAAACTCTTCTTTATAATCACTTACACGAGGAAACCTAAATACTTCTGATTTTCCTAGAAGCGCTATTGGAGCTGGAACTTCACCTTTATAACTAAATGGTGCTAAACTAATACCACAATTACCTGCAACACAAGTTGTAACTCCTTGACTTATTTTCGAAGACATAGATGGGTCTAGAAAAACATTATCATCATCGTGTGTATGTACATCAATAAAACCTGGTGAAATAATCTTGTTTTCTGCATTTATCGTATGTTTTGCTTTAAAGTTAGATAAAAAATGATTTTCTGATGGATCTCGTACATCACCATTTTCAGCAGGAAAAACCCCTATTATTTTACCTTTATCAATAACAATGTCAGACTTAAATTTTGGGGCACCTGTACCGTCAATTACTTCTCCGTTTTTGATATGAACGTCAAATATATTCATCTTTACTGTCCTCAAAATTTATATAATTAATGATAATATAAATTATAAAAAACTTCTATAAATACAATAATGCTATGTATAAATTAAAATTCTATATATAATATATGTGAATTAATAATGTTGGGAGAAACCTTATGTCTTCAATATTAACAAATTTAAGAAGCGCTGTAATAACAGGTTTTGTTTTTGCAATAATATTAATATTCTTTTTGGCTCAAGGATCTTTTGACCAGACAGCATTTAATATGTGGCTTCTCAGATGGCTTCATGTTTTATCTGGAGTTATGTGGGTTGGAATTTTGTATTATTTTAATTTTGTACAAATTCCAAATATGCCTAACATTCCAGATGATCAAAAGCCTGCAATAAGTAAGGTTATTGCTCCAGCTGCGTTATGGTGGTTTAGATGGGGAGCGGTAGCGACTGTTGTGACAGGTTTTATTTTAGCTCATCTAAATGGGTACCTTCATGATGCTATGACATTTTCAAATGGACATTGGCCTATAGGAGTTGGAATGTGGCTTGCTATAATTATGTTTCTAAATGTATGGTTAGTAATTTGGCCTAATCAAAAGAAAGCACTTGGAATTGTAGAAGCTGATGCTGAAACTAAAGCAAACGCAGCAAGGAAAGCAATGTTGTTTTCTAGAAAAAACACAATTTTGTCTATCCCAATGCTAGTTGCTATGACGGTGGCACAAAATAGTTTTTCATAATTAATTTTTAATAGGTTATTTGAAAAATAATACCCTATTAAATTACTTTAATGCCATGTTCCAAAAATCAACTTCAAGCAAAGTTGCTTTACTAAAAATTTTGTTTACCTGCACCCATTTATTTGTTTTTTTATAATTT
>CACHVW010000048.1 GCA_902583415.1 uncultured SAR116 cluster alpha proteobacterium
TTAATACCAACCCAAACTGCAAAGAAGAATAGAATAGCTGGTAAAAAAGCTGCAATTATAATTTTATCATATGGAACACCAGTTAATTCTACCATTACAAATGCTCCTGCACCCATTAAGGGTGGCATAATCTGGCCACCTGAAGATGCTACGGCCTCTACAGATGCAGCCAACCTCTTAGGATAATTTAACTTTATCATTGCTGGCAAGGTAACCATTCCTGTAGAGGCAACATTTGCAGATGCTGAACCTGAAATAGAACCAAAAAGAGCAGACGAAATCACTGAAACTTTTGCAGCCCCTCCTTTTAATTTCCCTGCAAAAGCCGTTGCAATATTCATAAACCCTGAACCAGCTTCACCAGAATTTAAAAAAGAGCCAAATATGACAAATATTGACACTATAGATACAGAAACGCCCGTTAACGGGCCCCACAAACCACCTTCAGCAATTGTAAGTGTTCCAAAAAAACTATTTAAAGGCAAACCTGGATGGCCAAACTCACCAGGTATATGCTCTCCGAAAACTCCATATAATAATGCTAAAAAGCTTACAACAGGAAGTGGCCATCCAACTGATCTTCTTGCAGTATCTAATACAATTAAAATTAATATCAAAGAAACAACTAATTGGAATTTATTTTCCAAAAATCCATATTGATCCATCAATTCATTCGAAAAAATGGCAATGTATAGACATGATGATATTCCTGTAATGACAATTAAAATATTAATTAATAATTGAAATTTTGTTTCATTATTGTAAAGGAAAATCCAAGGCAAAATCAAAGCCAAATGTAATGGCCTGGAAATCAAATTAGGGACTAATCCAGAAAAGATAAGATAAATGTGGAAGGCTATGGATATAAATCCAAAGACAATCCACATTTTATAATTAAGCGTCATCTATTATTTATGATGATCTGCTAACTTTACTCCTACTTCTTCGTAATACTTCACTGCACCTGAATGTATCTTAGTTGATACATTAGATATCATTTTAGGAGTTACTCCATTCCACCATTTTGCAGCTTCTCCCAATTTACCCTTATTTTCCCAATAAGCTTTAGTAAGATTATAGGCTACATCTTGACTCATATTTGTCGTAGTATATGCAACAACTGGCAATGAAGTTGTTGTAATATCACTATTTTGACCCTTATATGTGCCAGAAGGGATTATTAATTTTGTTCTTTTAGATGATTTAATTTGATCTTCTGTAAACGAAATTACATTTACTCCCATGGACGCTGCAGCTTCTATAACATTAGGAGCTGGATAAGAACCAGCTGTAACAAATCCATCAATTTGACCATTCTTGAGAGCTGGTACAGCATTAGAAAGTTCTACTTGGGCTAATTTAACTTTTCCTTCTAAACCAAATTTTTTAATATATTTTGCTCCTTCTTTAGCACCAAAAGATCCCTTTCCTAATAATATTGTCTTACCAGCCATGTCTGAAAAAGTTTTCACGCCTGACTTTTTTGACATAACAAAATGCATTGTTAAGGAAGGAATCGGAAACAAAGCTCTTATGTTTTTATAGTTGGGATTACCTTTTCCCTTAAACATAGCTTTTTCAGCTATTGCTAATTTCACTAAAACAGGTGGTGTAGTAAATACATAATTTCCTGTCCTTGCTGCAACTTCTTTTACATTTTGAACAGAGCCTTGGCTTTCTTCAATAGTCAAAATCATTTTGCCATTAGTTGATTTTTTCATAGTATCAGCAATTTGCACAGCCATCTGGTAATAAGATGAAGTAGATTTTGCTGATTTATAAGTTATTCTTGTTTCTGAAAAAACTGCACTTGAAAAAAATGCAGAAATCACAGATAAAATTAATATTTTTGTAACTTTCATAAATTCCTCCCATAATTTTGTACAAAAAACTATATTATTAAATTATAATTTGGAAGCAATTAATTAAATATTAGATATATAAATGAAAGACTTGTTAAAACCTCTTAATTCAACGCTAGAAATTTTTCAGTCAAAAATAAATTTTTTATTTCTAATGATTGAGATTTTATTTGGTTTAATTTTTGTAATATTAATTATATGGATTTATGGATTTATTAGAAAAAATTTAGGTATTGATAAACAGACAAAAGAAATAGAAAGAATAAGAAAAATTATAGAAAAAAAATTTAAAGAATAAATCTAAAAAGGAAATCTAGAACTTTGATCGTTTTTTCTATAAATTTTAATTTCTTTACCTTTTGAGACTGGTAAACATGTGAATTTTGGTGCAGAGAGACCAACTTCCCTCATTTCAGCGGCGGCATTTTGGGATTCTGAAAAACATTTTGCAGCATTCTTATATCTAAGACCACTATCAATGACATCATTTCCCAATACCCATATTAATAAAAATTCCATTATTATTTATGCCTTGAAATAATGGTTAGGGCATGCGCCCTAACCCAAAGTTAATTAAGCAGTTTTTAGAGTTATCTGTCTTGGCTTTCTCTCTTCAGGCACTTCTCTTAGAAGTGATACAGTTAATAAACCATTAGACAATTTGGCTTCTTTGACATCTACGTATTGTTCTAATCTGAATTTTTGTTCAAAAGATCTTTTTGCAATACCCTTATATATATATTGCACGCTATCATCTTGTATTTCAGATCCACCATTTCCCTTAATTGTAAGGACACCATCATGGACATCAATACTTATGTCTTTTTTATTAAAGCCTGAAACAGCTAGTGTAATCTCGTACTCATCATCTGATATTCTTATTATATCATGAGCAGGAAAAGAACTTTGTTTTTGGTTAGAAATGCTTTCTAATTCATTGAAAAGATTGTCAAAACCTACAAATGATCTTAAAGCAAGTGTTGGTAAAATAGTCATAATTATCTCCTTATAAAGCGAGTTATATTCAACATCCCAATAGTGGCGATGTTATTTGTTAAATTGTGACCCATTATGGCGACACATTTATTATTTAATGTTGAAAATCTTTTTTTCAAGACCTAGTATTTAGAAATATTATGGAGGCTTATTTGGATACTACTAAATCTTTAGATACATTAATCGTTGGGGCTGGCTTTGCAGGAATGTACAGTTTACATAAACAGCTGTCTGATAGATTTAAAGCAGAAATTTACGAACAAGCAGATGATGTTGGAGGAACCTGGTATTGGAATAGATATCCTGGAGCTAGATGCGATATTGAAAGTATGGATTATTCGTATTCATTTTCAGAAGAATTACAACAAGAGTGGAATTGGAAAGAAAAATATGGGACACAACCAGAACTTTTAAAATATGCTCAATATGTCTGTAAAAAATTTAACTTAAGGGATAAAATAAATTTTAACACAAAAATAACGAAAGCAAATTTTAATAAAAAGAAACAAAAATGGTTTATAAAAACTGATAAAGATGAAGTAATCACTACTAAAAATCTAATTTTAGCAACTGGAAATTTATCTACCCCAAACACACCTCATTTTCCTGGAATAAATGAATTTAATGGAAACATCTACCACACCGGTGCATGGCCAAAAAAAATGCCAAACTTTAAAGGGAAAAGAGTTGGTATCATTGGTACTGGTTCATCTGGTGTTCAATCAATTCCAATAATTTCAGAAACTGCACAACAGTTATTAGTTTTCCAACGCACTCCAAACTTTAGTTTACCAGCAAGACATAGAGATCTGCCAGAAGATCGAAGAGATGAATATAAGAAAAACTATAAAAAATATAGAACTCTTGCCAAAAATTCTTCTTTTGGGATAGCTAAATATCAACCACCAACTCAATCTGCTTTTGATGTAATTGACAATGAAAGAAATAACATTTATGAAAAGGCTTGGCAAGAAGGTGGTCAAGCCATGTTATTTGCTTTTACTGATCTATTGACTGATGAAAAAGCAAATGAAACAGCTGCAGAGTTTGTACGCAATAAAATTAGAAAAATTGTCAAAGACAAAAGAACTGCTGAATTACTTTGTCCTACTAATCATCCGATTGGAACAAAAAGACTATGTTTAGATAGTAATTATTTTGAAACCTATAACAAAGAAAATGTATCGTTAATTGATGTTTCAAATAATCCAATTGAAAAAATTACTTATAATGGATTAATTACAAATAATACCGAATACTTATTTGACAATTTAGTTTTCGCAACAGGTTTTGATGCAATGACTGGTGCAGTAAACTCAATAGATATCAGAAATGAAAGTGATGTAAGCTTAAAATCAATATGGGACAAAGGTCCAAAAACATATTTAGGTATAATGGTATCACACTTCCCTAATCTTTTCATGATTACAGGTCCACAAAGCCCGGGAGTAAAAAGTCAGATGATATTATCTATAGAGCAACATGTTGATTTTGTTCATAATTTGATCGTTCATAAGCAAAAAAATAACTACAATACTGTTTCAGCAAATTTAAATAGTCAGAATGAATGGGTTAATCATAATAATGAAGTTGCAAACTCAACTTTATACCCATTAGCTAATTCTTGGTATAATGGTGATAATATAGTAGGAAAATCGAGGAATTTTATGCCCTATGTCGGTGGAGTTGCAAATTATAAAAATATTTGTGATGAAAAAATTAAAAACAATTATGAAGGGTTTGAGTTTTTATAATTCTTATGTTTGACAGGAAATAAAATGGAAATATCAAAAATTGAAGTAAATACATACAAAATACCTTTGCCTGAACCTGTTGAAGCTTTTGCCGCAGGTGTCATGAAAGCATTTGATTTAGTTATCTGTAAAATTATAAATGATGACGGGGCGCATGGCATCGGGTATATCACTGTTCACGAAAATCAAGGTTTAGCAATTGCTTCAATTATAAAAAATAGCTTCATACCTATAATTTTAAACAAGGATCCTAGATTAATTGAATTGCTATGGAAAAAAATGTGGAAAGCCACCCACTATGCCGGAAGGGGTGCGCCTGTAAGTTTTGCTATTGCTGCTGTTGATGTTGCACTTTGGGATCTTAAAGGTAAATGCTTAAATGAACCATTATGGAGATTGCTCGGTGGCTTTAAAAAAGAAGTATTAGCCTATGCAGGAAATATTGATTTAAATTTTACAATAGAAAAATTGCTTCATGGAGCTTCTAAATCTCTTGATGACGGCTTCAGATCAATCAAAATGAGACTAGGTAGAGAATATTTATCTGAGGATATTAAAAGATTAGATGCCATGAGAACTCATTTACCAGATGACATTATGTTAATGGCAGATGCTAATGAGGCATGGAGAATTGATCAAGCGGTAATAGCTTTTAAAGAGATAGAAAAATTTAATTTAGTTTGGCTTGAAGAGCCAATAAAACCAGATGATTTTGTAAGTTATGCTCACTTAAGGTCTCTAGGGAAAGTCCCAATTGCCGCGGGTGAAAATCTTCATACTCTTTCTGAATTTAATCAACTTATTAATGTTGGTGGTGTTGATTTTCTTGAACCTGACTTAACAACATGTGGAGGCATTACACCTTTTATGAAAGTAGCAAAATTAGCTGAAATAAATAATTTACCAATATGTTCTCATGGAGTGCATGAATTACATGTACATCTACTCGCATCATGCCCTAATGCGTCTTATTTGGAATTCCATGCATGGAGAATTGACGAATTCATTGAATCTCCTCTTAAAGTTAAAGATGGTTTCTCCCAAGCTCCTGAAATGCCTGGACACGGTATAATTTTTGATTTTGATAAGTTAACAAAATTTCGTATAAACTAAAAAATTATAAATTGTTCTTTCAATAATCAATTATTAAAGGAGAATTTTGTGGATAATTCTGCAGAAATAAAACAAATAGGTGCAAAGATGCTCTCAGATGCAGATAGTTCTGATGAACAAGATTTTGGCTCCTTTTATCTTTCAAGGTTTCTCGGTTTTCAAACTACTTATAAAGATGATTTGTGTATAGTCTCATTTGAAGCCAAAAGTCCTATGTTCAATCCTCAAGGAACTCTTCATGGTGGTGTCATAGCTACCGCTTTAGATGTATCTATGGGCCATTTATTACATCATAAAATGGGTGCTGGAGCTACATTAGAAATGAATGTAAAATACCTTCTTCCAATCAATGGAGGGCAAGTCAGATGCGAAGGAAGTTTCATCAAAAAAGGTAAAACTATTGTTTTTTTACAATCTCACTTATATAGACAAGATCAAAGATTAGCTGCTTATGCAAGTGCAACGTGGATTCCTATTAATAAATAATATTTAATTCAAATTTCTAAAATTACTATATTCTTCTGCATTCATTTGATGGTAATTTACTTTATCATATTTAACCTTAATTGGGTTAGGATCTACTATATCTATTTTTATCCCTCTGGATATTGCAATTCTTAATGCAATAGAAGTAATGTTAACGCTAAATGACGTACCTATAAAAATTATTTTTTGTGCTTTGTTCATCCAATCTTCAGCTTCTGAAATTCTATATAAGTCTGTATATATTTCATCAAATAACAATACATATGGTTTTAAAGAAACACCGTTTTGGGGTATGAAACGACCATTATAAAATTTGATTTTAAACTTTCGCAACAATTCCTTTTTCAAAACTTCATCACTTGGATTTAAAGATAAATCTATATCATTCCAATTTGCGTCCAATGGCGCTTGTTCTTCCATTTCATTTTTATAACAAATAACTTTATCTAATCTTCCATGAATAGATATGTAATCTTTATTTCCAGCCTTACCGTCTAAACCATCAATATTTTGGGTTATTAACTTTTTGTCGGCTAGCCAATAATGCGCTAAATTTGGTTTAACATTTCTGTATGATGCAAATCTTTTGAAATACCATAATAAAAAGTCCGCTGGATTATTTTCATACATGGACCTAGTAGCCATTTCTTGAGGTGTATAATTAACGCTTCCTACAGTCCAAAAACCATCATTTCCTCTAAATGTTGGTATACCACTACTTGCACTTACACCAGCCCCAGTAATATAGAGTTCATCTATCATCGTTAAGACTTATCATTAATTTTGTATTTGTTTCAACTAACTAATCAATTTATTGCTTTTTTTTCGAAATCTGCAAAAATATTATCATAAAAAAAATTGGAGTTTAAAATATGACTAACATTGATTTTGTTTATCTTCCGATTGTAGGAAGGGGCCTTCAAATTAATATTATTTGTGCGATGCATGACATAAAAGTTAATTTGCTTATGAGTAAACCTATGGGTGAAGACTTTGATAAAGATACGCAAGCTCCTTTTGGAACGATACCATGGTTAAAAGACAATTCTAATGGAATAGAATTAAATGATTCATTGGCCATAGTTCAGTATTTAACTAATAAATATCCAGGCCCTCTCACGCCTACTTCAACTGAAAATGCAGCATTATCTGCTATGTATTGGTCTTGGGCTCAAGATTATTACTCATTTGTATTATCTCCATTTCATGACATTATTACTGGCCATAATGAACCTTTTTGGAGAAATTTAAGGTTAACAGACACATTAGCTGAAGGTGGAAAAGAATTAGGAATTTCTAATCTTACAAAATTACATCATAAAAGATTACAATATTTAGAAAATCACATAAAAGACAAAAATTTAGCTCCTTTTGTTACTGGTGATACATGTTCATATGCTGATATATTTATTTATACGTGTGTAAGGACTGTACAAAACACAGGTGGTTTTGAAATTTTAAGAGAAGCTTGTCAAGGTAAGCCATTTATAAACTATTCTAACATTTTAAAAATATGTGATGAAGTCGAAAAATTGCCTAAAATTATTGAGACAATTGGATCAAAATTCAAAGATTGTCCAATTTAAAATAAATATATTTTAATTTTTATTTATGACTTGGTGCTTATAAAAGATGCTTCATTCATAATTGTCATAACTCCAGTCTCAACCATAGCACCTGCTTCAACCCTGGTTTTGGTCAATTCTTCATCACTACCAAAATTCTTTAGTGATTCCATAGATTCAAAATCCATAATTACAGTCAATTTATTTTCATTATCAATTGGTGTACCTGCAAACACTAGTTTACCTCCATGAGCATTTAACCTATGTTCATTTTGTATAAACATCTCTTTCCAAGGTGCAAAACCTTTCGCTAGATCAATTTCCATTTTTACTAACATGAGTATCCTTTATTTTTGTTTAAAAGTTATTACTATATGTTCAATTTAAATATATAAAATTTTAAAATTTACCATTTTGTTGATATTAAATTATTTAGTATTATTTATTTAAATACAACTCTTTTAAATTTTACATAGTGCAAATTACTGGAAAACAAATTGTCAGAAATAATAAATGTTCAAAATCTTGTAAAAAAATATGACAATAATTTTACAGCAGTAAAAAACTTAAACCTAAAAATCAAACAAGGTGAAATAATAGCCTTACTTGGCCCAAACGGAGCAGGAAAAACTACTCTTATATCAACTATTTGTGGCCTCTCATCAATTACTTCAGGTCTAATCAAAGTAAATGGATTAGACGTAATTAAAGATTATAGGAAAACGCGAGAACTTATAGGTTTAGTGCCTCAAGAGCTAGCACTTGAGCCATTTGAAAAAGTGATAAATTCCGTTAAATTTTCTAGAAGATTGTTTGGAAAAAAAGATGATAATGAATATATTGAAAAACTTCTGACTAAATTACAACTTTATGACAAAAAAAATAATATTATAAAATCATTGTCTGGTGGCATGAAAAGAAGAGTTATGATTGCAAAGGCCTTAAGCCATAATCCACAAATACTATTCTTAGATGAACCAACAGCAGGAGTTGATGTTGAATTGCGAAAGGATATGTGGAGTATTATAAAAGAGTTAAAAAACGAAGGTGTTACGATAATTTTAACTACCCACTATATTGAAGAGGCCGAAATGATTGCTGACAGAATTGGCATAATCAATCACGGTGAACTATTATTGATAGAAGAAAAAAGAGAATTAATAAAAAGAATGAGTGTAAAAATACTCAAAGTTAAGTTAAAGAAAACTTTGAATAATATTCCTACAAAACTCAAAAAATATAATTTGAAATTAATAGATGAAGGTAAATCATTTCTTTATTATTATAACACTGGAAAAGAAAGAACTGGCATTACATCATTACTATCAGACATGAACAACATTGGAATTAATCTTTTTGACATCCAAACAGAAGAAACTTCATTAGAAGAAATTTTTGTAAAAATAATTAAGGAATAATTTATGAATATTCGTGGCATACACGCAATTTACAGATATGAGATGAATAGGTCATTTAGAACTCTTATACAAAGTCTTGTATCACCAGTTTTATCAACAATTCTTTACTTTATTGTATTTGGTGCTGCAATTGGATCAAGAATGGATAATATTAGTAATGTTTCTTATGGAGCATTTATTGTACCTGGTCTTATAATGTTAACTGTACAAATGCAAAGCGTAAACAACGCCTCATTTGGTATATACTTTCCAAAATTTATTGGAACAACTTATGAACTATTATCTGCCCCATTATCTTTTGTAGAAATAGTTATTGGATATGTAGGTGCTGCAACTACAAAAGCATTCTCTATTGGTTTAATAATATTGTGTACATCTTATCTATTCGTAGACTTAGATATTAAATATCCCTTTTTTTATGCTTTGTTTTTTATTAATAACTTGTATGACTTTTAGCCTTTTAGGATTTATAATTGGTATAGTTTCAGATAATTTTGAGCAACTGAATATTGTCCCAATGCTTATTATTACACCTTTAGTTTTTTTAGGAGGTAGTTTTTATACAATAGAGATGCTTCCCCCATTTTGGCAAAATTTTGCTCTGCTAAACCCAATAGTTTATTTAATCTCAGGATTTAGATGGTCTTTTTTTGGTGTGGGAGATGTTCCTATTTTTACTAGTATTATATTTATGTTAATTTTTACAAGTATTTGTATCAGCATAATTGGGTACATATTTAAAACAGGATATAAAATTAGAAATTAATTTATAATTTTTATTAATATTCAAATGAAAGGATTTTTTTAATGAAATTGTACACTTTTGCACCAGCTGCAAATGCTCTTAGAGTTGAAATGTTTATAAGAGAAAAAGAATTAAAATTGGAAACAATTTCAGTAAATGTTAGAGAAGATGAATTGTTCAAGGAACCATATAATTCAATGAATCCTTTCAATTGTATTCCTTTTCTAGAATTAGAAAACGGGACAATAATTACAGAAACAATTTCGATTTGTCGTTATTTAGATGAACAATCTAAAAACGCAAAATTATTTGGAAATGATTCGGAAGAACGAGCAATTATTGATATGTGGAATAGAAGAATTGAGTTAGATGGGTTTTTACCATTATTACATTCTGTACGTAATAAAACATCATTTTTTAAGGGAAAGGTTGTTCCAGGAACTCGAACCAGCATCACTCAGTCTCCAGAAATAGTTGAGCGTGGAATTGAGATGTTTGATATTTTATTAAATAGGATCGAACCACATCTATCTAAAAATAAGTTTCTTTTAGGAGATAAATTTTCCATAGCTGATATAACTAGCCATTTTATGTTTAATCTATCCAATATGTTAAAAATTGATTTTGGACAGAAGTATAAAAATGTTTATCGGTGGAAATGCGAATTAGAAAAAAGACCATCAAACCCTTTATTAGATAATGATTAATTTCTTGAGTTAGTAAATTATGGAATCAACTAAGAAAAAATTAGCTATAGTAACTGGTGCGGCAAGAGGAATTGGTCTAGCAACTGCAAAATTATTTAATCAAAATGATTATAAAGTAGCAATAGTTGATAGAGATAAAAACGAGCTTTCAAATTTATCTTTAGCTAAAAATTTAATGAAATCATTTTGTTATGATATTTCAGATTTTAACAACGTAGATATGATGTATCAGGAAATTCTCGAATGGCATGACAGAGTGGATGTTTTAGTTAACAATGCTGGTGTTGCAGATTTTGGTTCAATAGAGATGACAGACATTAACCAATGGAATGAAGTAATGAAAACAAATTTAGATGGTGCTTTTATCTGCTCACAAAAAGCAATCAGTTATCTCAAAAATACTAAAGGAAGCATTATCAATATAGCATCTATATCTGGACTTAGAGCGTCGACACTAAGAGTTGCATATGGAACATCAAAAGCTGCAATAATACAACTTACGAAGCAACAGGCTGCTGAATTAGGTGAATATGGAATCCGAGTTAATTGTGTTGCACCCGGACCTGTAAAAACAAAACTTGCTATGGCAGTTCATACTCAAGACATAATAGATGCATACCATGATGCAATTCCATTAAACAGATATGGAACTGAAAATGAAATAGCTAATGCTGTTTACTTTTTAGCATCTGAAAAGGCATCATACATTACTGGTCAAATTTTAGCTGTGGATGGAGGCTTTGAATCCACTGGGGTTGGACTTCCATCTTTAAGAAAATAAGAAATGATATTAATTAATAAATTTTTGATTTCAAGCATTTTTATAATTCTTATACATAGGGTAAGCTTTGGTAACACAAATGATTATGAACTTTATAAAATTAAAAATTATCATAACCAATTTTGTTCTAAATTAGTCTCTAATATTACCAATAAAAATATTGAAGACGAATGGATTGTAACAGAAAAAAGCAAAAATTATCAATTGCTTATAAATAAAAATAAAAAAATAAAATTAAAATTACAATCATTTGTTAGAAAAAATGAAATCCAAAGACTTATTTTTACATTTTATAGTTTTTTAAATAAGCCCATCATAGAAATACGCTCTAACAAGAATTGTAAAATTAAAAGTGCTAGAATATTGATTTATGACAAAAAAGACATCCCAATTAAAATAAATTCAGTTGATATGTCTAATTATAATATAATAGAAACAAAATTTCTTAATCCAGATTTACCCATTATACATAATGAAAGTGATAAAAATATAATTGGTTTAATTGATACGGGTATAAATTATACAATCAAAAAATTTGAAAAAAATATAGCAGCTAAAAATAAAAAAATAATTGGATATGATTTTTGGGATAATGATAATAAACCATTTGATAGTGATCCAAGGCAAAATCCCTTTTATCCTAGACACCACGGCACAACAGTATTTAGTGTATTATCAAAAGAGGCTCCTGAATCTAAGGTAGCTCCATATAGGTTTCCAGCTAATGATATGTGTAAATTTA
>CACHVW010000049.1 GCA_902583415.1 uncultured SAR116 cluster alpha proteobacterium
ACCAGATACAAAACCAGAAGAAATATTCGTAGATAAAGATAAGCCAACATATACCGGTAGTGGCGTTATATTAAATAATGGTAATTGGGTTATAACAAATAAGCACGTTATTGAAGGCTCAAAATATATTGTTGTAAGAAACGGCTTAGGAAAAGTTAGAGAAGTTGAGTTTGTTGAAGTGCCAACCGATGAAAACATTGATTTAGCGTTACTTAAATTAAAGAAACCGTTTCCACGTGATTATAGTTTATCAATTAGTGACATCAAAAGCCCTAAAGCAGGCGAACAAATTTATGTGATGGGCTATCCAATGTCTTCTATTCTAGGTAGATATAATCCATCCATATCAAAAGGTATAGTTAGTAAAACGTCTGGGTTTGGAGAAATGGCAGGAGAATTTCAAATAACTGCCAAAATGAACAAGGGAAATAGTGGTGGTCCTATCTTCAATGATAAAGGCGAAATTATTGGAATTTCAGTTGGTAAATTAAATAAAACTGAAGTTCTTAACAAAGAAGGTTTTATCCCTGAAGACGTCAATGTTGGAATTTCAGGTCAAGTTTTGTCAAATTTTCTCAATATGCCTATCAAAGCTAATTTAAACGAAAGCGAAAAATATGATGCATCTCAGATTTATGAGTATATGCGACCTTCTGTTGTTTTTATTGTCAGTCAGTAGCGTTGTAATTTTTTTTACATTTACTCCATTAAGTTCATTTGCCAATAACAGTCTATCCATAAAGGGAAAAGGAATGTCATATTGGGATGACAGAACTTCTAAGAAAGATGCATGTGATATCGCAGAACTTGAAGCAAAGAATGATGTTTTAAGACAGCTTGGTTTGGAAAGATTGAAGTCAAATCAAGTTGAAGCCTGCTCAGATTCAGGGGATAAGGTTAACTGCAAACTATACCAAAGTACGTTTAATACTATTAGTGGTGGATATATTAAAAATTTTGAAATTCTTGAACAAAAACGTGGTGGAATTGATGACAAATTTTGTGTTGTTAAAATCATAGCAGATGCAATCAAGTTTAAAGGAAAACATGACCCCAATTTTATAATAAATGCTGATATAGGAGACAGAAGACGTTTTTTTGAGGGAAGCCATTTAACCATTTATGCTGAATTAAATAAAGAAGCATTTGTGAGTGTTTTAGGCTGGTATCCAGATATTGATAAAGAAAATTATTATAAATTATTTCCTAATGAATTTGATAAAAATAACTTCCTGCAAAATAGATTTAAAATACCTACTAGAATTAATTCAACGAGATATAAACTAGATATTGGCTTTCCTGCTGATTTAAAAAAAGATGAAACTCAAGAGTTTATAATTGTTCTTGCAACAAAAAGAAAATTTGCGATACTTAACAAGATAAAAGTTTCAGAACTACTTACAAGATTAGATGAAGAAGGAAAATCTAATTGGTACATGCAGAAGATTGGTTATTCAGTTTTAAGGAGAAAATAATGAAAAAAATGATTTATTTAATATCCGGTTTAATGATTTTGACCATTAGCTCATGTGCCCCAAAACCAGGTACACCAGAGGCTACTCTTAAAATAAAAAAAGACCAAATAGAAAAAGTAGAAAAAAAGGTTGAAGAAACTGTAGATAATATCCCTAAATGGTGTTTAAACCCTCCTATTAGTGACTTTGCATTAGCTGCATGTGGCACAGGAGAATCTGCAAGTATGAATATGGCTCGTAATAGAGCCATCCTAGATGCAAAACGTCAATTAGCAGATAGCATTGATAGTGAAATATCTTCCAGAATGGAGGATTTTCTTAAATCAACTGGAATGGATGCAAATGAGAAAGTTAAACAAGCCAGTGAAATAGTTACTAAAAACACAACTATTCAAGCAAAACTCATAGGTTATAAGCAAACTAAAACTGACGCTTTTAGCATGAATGGCAAATATCAATTTTATGTGCTCATAGAATACCCAATTGGTAAAGCTAACCAAGCCTTGTTAAACCAAATAAAACAGGATGAAGTTTTAAGCACTCAAAAAGATGCAGATAAAGCTATGGCTGAATTAGAAGCAGAAATAGAAAAAAGAAAGAAAAAATAGTTAGTTAAACTGTACTAGCACTCTATCTTTATCAGTTTGTAGTTCAGGGGTTTGTCTAAACTGTGATTGTCTTTCCACTTTATCTTTGATGTTTAAAAAAAATAGAATAGGATAACTAATAATCACTTTCGAATTCCATCCGTGTTGCATTTAAATGCTATGTAAATCTAAAGGTCGTGAATGTTCATAATCATTTCTATTCATATATTTTACATTAAATAAAAACTTATTATTATAGAAGCATGATGTGTTTTAGAAAAAATGTTGATGCTAATTATTAATCAGATATAATGAATTTGTTAATTAATATATTTTTACTGAATAAATAAAATTAATTTGGAGTTGCAATATGAGATTTATCTATATTTTTCTTTTTACATTTTCTTTATTTGTTAAAGGAGTTAATGCTGAATCAATTGAACAAAAAAGTTATTTCGGTGTAGACGTAGGTTACGCTTATGTTGATTTAGGCGCAGATAAAACTGCACAAACATTAGCAAATTTATCGGGTTCTACCGTAACTTATGTTGAAGAACAAGCAAGTGGTTATTTAAGAATTTATTATGGACATCAGCTAAATAAAAACTTTGATATACAAGGAGGTTATTTTAATACTGCTCCTATTACTGCAACCTACACAATTGGAGCTAATTCTGCTTCTGAGAGTTTAGAAACAAGTGGATTTGATGCTTCATTTAAGTTTAGACCAAGCGTAGAAAATGGATTGTATGGAAAGTTAGGTACTCATTATTCTGAAATTACTGGTAAAGCAACTATAACTATTGGAGGTACCACTTATAACATAGCTTCCGCAAAAGCAGAAGGTTCAGGTTTAATGTATGGTCTTGGCTATGATTTTGGAAGAAATGAAGACGGTTCAGGTTGGAAAGTTGGATATGACTTTTACGACTCTATCGGAGGCATCTCAGGTATAAATTATGGCTTATTTTATGTGGGCTATAACTTCTAATTTTAGATAAAACCAAAATAAAAAATTAATTTATGAGGTTCAAGTTGAAAAAAATATTTATTATAATTTTTTCTCAACTTTTACTTTTAGGGTGTCAGCAAGATTTGCCTCGTCCTTTCAATAAATCCTTATACTATAAAAAAGAAAACTCAATTAAGACTCAATCTCGATCAATGGATATTGCAAAATATCGTAATAAAGAAATTAAACCTCTCAATAAGGAAGAAGAGATTTTAAATCAAAGTGATGAGGTTTTACTTGCTACGGCTTGTAAAAATGGTAAATGGGATACTTCAAATAACTTACATGTAATAGAAGCTAAAAATAGAACTTTGGATTGTGTTGTTGAAGGTATAGCTGCCACATTCAATGTTTCAGATAAAATATTTAATAATAATAAAAATTTTTCTGAAAATACTGATAAAGATATAAATAATTATAGTGATTATGTTATTTGCCTAAGGTCTAATTGGAAAGAAGACTATAAAAAATATCAATTAGAAGCAAAAAGACGTGGTCTAGATTGTGGTGTAAAAACCACTTTAGTCACAAACGAGGATATTGTACCTAAGTCAGAAAAAAATATAAATTCAAATATATCCTCAGCAGAATTAGACAAAGCTAACAAAAGAGCCTTAGAGCTAGAACGTAAACTTGCTGTGCTAGAGAAAAAACAAAAACAAGAACAGCAGATAATTAATTCTGATAATGAAAAACCAATTATAAATGCTTTTACAAAACAGGATGGTTCAAATGCTATCATCTTAGGTCGTATAACTGACAACATAGAAGTTGCTGAAGTATTGATTGATGGTCAAGTTCAAAAAATTAAATCTAATGGAACTTTTGAAACAGAATTATACGTGCCACGTAATGGATTAAACGTTGAGATAGTTGCTTTTGATAAGAAAGGGAATAAAGCATCTAAGTTACTCAAGATAGAACGTGGCAATATTCAACAAGCAAGTGGTCCTACTTTTGATAGACTTAATCCATCTGGCAAAAGAGTTAAGTCTAATCCTAACGCATTAGCATTAATCATAGGTGTAGCTGATTATGCTAAAACATCTGCAAATGCCTTATATGCAGATAAAGATGCACAACAATTTTATGACTATGCCACAATGAAATTGGGTATACCTTCATCAAATATAAAGGAACTTGTGAACGATAAGGCAGATTTAGGTGAAATACTTATTAATGTAAAAGACTGGTTACGTAGGTCAGCTAAACCTAATAAATCAGACATCTATATTTACTTTGCTGGTCATGGTCTTGCTTCCCAAGATGGAACTAAGATGTATTTGTTACCATATGATGGTAGACCTAGACTACTAGAAAACACTGCACTACTTAGAGATGAATTATTCAAAGATATCAAACAAGCCAACCCTCGCAGTGTCACAGTCTTCCTAGACACGTGTTACTCAGGTGTAACACGTAATGAGGAAATGCTCATTGCAGGAAGACCCATAGTCATTAAAGCTAAAGAGCAAGCTATACCAGATGGCTTTACACTCTTCAGTGCAGCATCAAATGAGCAGATATCCAGACCACTAGAAGAAGCCAAACATGGAATGTTCTCATACTTCTTAATGAAGGGCATGGAAGGTGATGCAGATGCTAACAAGGATAATAAAATCACAGCACGTGAACTACACGCATACGTAGAACAGAATGTTGTCCAACAATCTAGTGGCTCACAAACCCCTGAACTACAAGGTGATAAAGACAGAGTGCTTGTACAGTTTAACTAGGACCATCATTCCTGACTCATACAGTCTTATACAGCCACTGTAACCACATTGTATGTACAATTGACTCTGATAATAGTACTGACTCTCTATGACTCATTAAAGTGGTTAACATCTGTATGACCCCATCTGTGTAAGAACATATTTATAGATACGTACACACCCCGGGTGGTTCATGCATGGGGTGTATTTGCAGATGTAAAACAAAATGTGAAACATATCGTGCGTATTGACAATGGTATACGTATGCATATCTTAGGGTATAGCTAGAATGTAATTAGTTATGTTGCATAAGCTATACCCTTAGATTATGTATAAGATTGTTAATGTCAATACGCACAAAATGTGCATCAGTTTGTGCATCAGTTAAATTAACCGTTACTAGTATAGGGTAAGTGACTATGTAGGTGTATTAATATACCCCTCTTTAATAACACTTATATTTATCACTTTAAGTTTCACACTACCTAGGGCATGGGACATGGGGGTATGGCTAGATATGTATAGTTAGTGTGTGTAGCAGATGGGGTGTTATAGTAAGGTTATTCAAAACTTTTTGTTAACTCAGGACTTAATATTCCAGTTTCCATGGTAAACTTACATTCAAACTTTGTTGCAAAGTTTTCTATTCTCTCTTTCATTAAAGGTAAGAAATTTTCCATATTTTCTTTCGTGTCAAAACAATGAACACCCAAACCTTTATCTGGAGAAACATGAAAAGAGTTCATCCATAATCTTCCTTTAGGATTCTTATCTGGTTGATTTGCTGCAAGATAATCATGGGCTATACCCATAACTTTTGGGTTCATATACCTAATATGTAGAAAGACACAAAAATTTGCAGACATCTGAATACCTTGTTTTTGATAACAAGATAACTATACAAATTTTATTAAATAACTACAAAATAAATGTATAAAAAACTAGAGAATATAATATCAATAACTATAATCTTTAGAAATTTAGTCATCTTGAACACTAACCAATTTTTTCTAAAAGACCAAAGTCAGTTTGAGAAGTATATCTTCCATTGGTATTTCCTCCAGCAATTGTCATTGTAGCTCCCATTTCTTTTATCTGTTGTTTTATATCTAAATGTTCCCCTGACTTTTTATAAGAATTTGCCCATTCTTTTTCTGACTTCCAAACTGTTAAGAATTGAAAAGATGTATCAGATATATCAATAAATAAAGAAAAATTTAGACCGTCTTTAAACAAAGTATCTGTGTAATTAATACAAAAAAGTCTGAAAGATTCTTTTGATACTTTATTAACAAATTTAAAATTATGAGTTCTTGTGTACATACCTTAACCTTTTAATAAAAAATTTCTTAATTTGCTTTATACCAACTACTTAACTTTATTTTTTCATGTTTTGGTTTTAAACCAGATGTAAATCTATCTACCTCAACTACAAAAAAACTAGCATATTTGTCCGTACCCCAACTTTGAACTTGTTTTTCTACGTCTTCCTTTGAATTTGCTAAATAGTGAAAACAAAAAAAACTACTATCGTTTCCAAGCCACGTTTGAAAACATGTTGCATACTCACCTACTGAATCTTTAGCCCATTTTCCGTGAGTAACACCTTTTGGATATAATTTTTTAAAAAATGCCTTGTATTCGTCTGAAAGTTTTTTTGAGAAAAAATCATAAATAACAATGAAGTTATTCTTTCTATTTTTGGTATTATTACTCATCAGATGGCACCCATTCAGGTAAAGGCTCTCCCCCAGTGTAATGGTTATGTGCCGGTATTTCTCTAAACAGACAATATACATCTTCTTTAGAAATATTTAGTGTTTCTTTAAGAACTTCAGAAATACCATCAACGAGCGCTTTTTTTCTTCTTGTATCTCTCCCGAGTCTTAAATCAACATCTATAACTGGAAGACCATCACCTATATAACCAAATGCTTCTCTAATAGAGACATAATCATATTTAACTTCTTTAGGAGCTAATGTTTTTAATACAACTTCTCTTACTTTGTTGTGTATTTGTTTTTTAATATCTTTAGATACCCCTTCTGGAACATCTATTCTAATTAATGGCATTTTATCTCCTATGAATTTTTATAATATTTATAAGGAATATCCTAATCCAATAAAACACATCTCGTAAAGTGTTAACCATTTTTATGAATTATAAGGAGTCATGCAGCAAGGTTAATATAATCAGTGTCAAATTTACATCAGATGTAATTTTAGTGAGTATTTTCTTCTTACTTAAAGAACTAGTCTCTCAAATCTTGAAGAACAATATTTCTACTAGCTTCTATAACAGGGTCAGCAGCTTCTATTTCCTTCATGAGGTTTTTGGTAAAATTCTCTAACTCTATCTGACATTGTTTAAATGCATTTGGACTTTCGTATTCAAATAATATAGATGTTTTAAATGTTCCCTTTACATTCCATATTTGATTAAGACAAAACCTAGTACATCCTTTTTTTTTAAGTTTATCAAATAATGCTGTACCATTATCTTCCCACATTCTTATAAAAAGGAGCATTTGTGCCTCAGTTTTAAAAGTAAAAGTATTATAAGTCATCAAATTTGCTTTTGTTTCCAACAGAAACTCCTAATTTAAATTTTAACAAAAATATAAAGTACTTAAAAGTTTATATAAATTTAAAATAAAGAGCAAATTACGTTTGACAGTTTGTGCATCAGTTTGTACATCATCCATTATTGCGTAAACAAATTATGTTTACATATCAATGTGTTAACACGTCATATTGATGTGAAAGTGGCGCTCTGAGTGAAGTTATGTTCACTTGCAATGCACCACTTGTAGTTGAATACAAGCTCTACCCTCAGTTTATGTATTACTGAAAATTAGTTATTAATTAGTTAAACTTACAGCAAACAGACAAAGATTATTTTTACTATGAATAATCTACTTAAACTTCAAAAACTGAAATGCCTCGGCTTACCTCTATTTTTGCCATAGTCATCAATTCTTTAGTTTTAGGAAGGGTATTGAAATGTTTATCTAAATATTCAACGTTTGCTTCAAATGCTTCTTTAGTGTCATATTCAAATAATATTCCTAATTTAAATGTATCACCTTTATTCCATATACGTGTACAAACAAAACGTTTTAAACCACGTTTTTTCATTTCAGGTGCCCATACTTTACTAGTATTATCAATATGATTTATCATCTCGTTCATCTCAAATTCGGTAGTAAAGACTAGAGTGGTATAATTGATAAGTGCAGACATCTTCATATTTCCTTTTTTAATTCTAAAATTATAATAATTTAAAGTTAATTACATTCAATTATAAAATGTTAACATTAATCAAATTCTCCATCTCCAGCACACCATAACTCTACATATCTAGCCATATCATCCCTGACTCATACAGTCTCATACAGCCACTGTAACCACATTGTATGTACAATTGACTCTGATAATAGTACTGACTCTCTATGACTCATTAAAGTGGTTAACATCTGTATGACCCCATCTGTGTAAGAACATATTTATAGATACGTACACACCCCGGGTGGTTCATGCATGGGGTGTATTTGCAGATGTAAAACAAAATGTGAAACATATCGTGCGTATTGACAATGGTATACATATGCATATCTTAGGGTATAGCTAGAATGTAATTAGTTATGTTGCATAAGCTATACCCTTAGATTATGTATAAGATTGTTAATGTCAATACGCACAAAATGTGCATCAGTTTGTGCATCAGTTAAATTAACCGTTACTAGTATAGGGTAAGTGGGTTTGTAAGTGTATTTAGTTAATTATTGGACACAATATTCAGATATATATGTAAATTTGAAAAAATGACTAATTACTTTTTTGAATTTATAGCTTTATTAGTCTCTTACTTTAGTTGCTGATTGTGTAACATTCTCAGACCCATATTGACCTTGTGCAATAGATATAGCATCAATTGGATTATTAGCGGTGATTTCCACTTGAATTGGTCTTGTTTGGGAACTGGTTCCAACAGGTACCCTTACCCACACTTTATATACTGGCATTTGATACTCCCTATTTAGGATAATATACTACATAATATAATTATCATAAATAACATTTTGATATTTAGCAAGTAAGTGAAAATAATTAAATTATGTCTAATTGTGCTGAAATAATACACACCACACTTTTTATAAAAGTAAGAAACAATTAAATGGTCTACCCTCCAAGCACACATTACAAAATATGCATACACATCAACTACTTATGGCGACTTGGTCACATGAAATGGTGCGCTCTGAGGGAGTTTCATTCCTTACATATGCATCGTGCTCTACCACAATCAAGCTATACATTAAGATATGGATACTTATGGCATTGTCAATACGCACGATATGTTTCACAATTTGTTTTACACTTTAAATTAACCGTTACCAGTACAGAGTAAGTGGGTATGGATATGTATAAATATACCTAACTATAATAACACTTATATGTATCACTTAACTGACCCTACCCACGCATGAGACATGGGGGTATGGCAAGATATGTATAGTTAGGGTGTGCAGCAGATGGGGTGTAAATAGTATTAACCATTTTAATGACTCATAAAGAGTCATACAGCAGGGTTAATGAAATCAGAGTCAATTGTACATGAGATGTAGTTATAGCAGCTGTGTAAATCTATATGTGACAAAAATGATGGTCCTAATGAACCTTAAAAGCGCCCTTTATTTATAACCTTGTAGTTCAAGAGGTGTAAGCCATTAGAAAGTTATTATTTATAATAAATCAACATTTTTGGAAAATTAATTACTTTACTAAACAAACTTCTTTCAACATAAGTTTCCTTAGTTTCATTAAAGTTTATAAAATCTAATTCTATTTTTCCAAAATTTTCAAGCTTTTGACTAATTTTCTCAATCTCATAATCGTGAAATTTTTCCAAAAATTTAGAAAACTGTTTAGTAAACAGCCAATACTCATTAGATTTAATTGAATTTTTAAGAAGTCTATGAATTAGAATTATATTTTCACCAGATAATTCTGTAAAACCTCTAATTTTTGTAATATGAAAATCGCCATGATGAACTACTATTTTTAGACTAAGATTTCGTGCCTGCTGACACGGGTCACACGGACAACTTTGGACAAATTGTAATTTAGAAAGTTTATCTTTAAAATTATCATTTGCTAGCTTCATGAAACTTAGAATATTTAAAGCATCATCTTTTGGTTTTGAACTTTGCAAATAAAAAAAAGCTGCATCTCCCTCAATCTTATTTAACTTCATAATAGGCTCAAATGAAGTAATAATTGTCTCTAATAAATCTTTAATTATTATTTCAGCGTGACTTTCCCAATAAGAAGCAAGTTTGTTACCAACTATAGGTTTTTTTCTCATATTATGGATTTTAATAAATTCTGTAAAACCACTTATATCAGCTATTAATAAAAATCCATTTACTTTGTCCATAAGTTTAATAATCTTCACTCACATAATCTAATATTGTAATTGCTCTACTACTTACAATTTTTGCATTTATTAATGAAAAATCTTTTTTATATGTCTCATAAAATTCATCCACAACAATTTGACAATTTTTGAAAGCGTTTTCGTCCTTGTATTCATATACTTGAGAAATTGTAAAGCTACCTTGTTTGTTCCAGACTCTGTTCATTCTCCACCTTAATAATCCTTTTTTTTTGGCTTTGTTAAAAAACTCAGAAGCTTTATCTTCAAAGAATCTTGTACCAAGTTCCATGTGAGTTTCGGATGGAAAATCAATAATTGTGTAGCTAATTAATTTGGGAGTATTTTTCATACGCTTTAAGAACTTCTTTTTTATGCATGAACATAACCAATATTTTTACTTTTGTCGCAATGATATTGATAAATTACTTTTTCTTTCATTTTTTCCCAATTTATTTCCATTCCAAGTCCAGGTTTAGTTGGAGCATGCATGTAACCATCTTTACTTGTCCTTAGAACATCATTCATACCAAATTCAAACATTTCGTAAGGTAATGGTTGCTCATAGAAAGTACAATTATCAGATGCTAACATAACATGCAAATTGGCTACAGACACTAGAGTATAACCCCAAGACATTATTTCACAATCCATTCCACAGATTGAAGAAATATCCATTGCTTTTTTACAATTTGTTATTCCTCCCACCATTGCCATGTCTGTTCTAGCGGCTGACCAAGTATTATTCTTGATTGCTTCTGAAAATCTTTGCAAATCAACAACCCAATTTCCTGATGGTATTACTTTTATACCAGTGCTATTTACAAGTTTTTGATAACCAGCAAAATCATAATCAGGCAAAGGTGCTTCAAACCAAGTAAAATCTAATTTTTCAAGCTCTTTAGCAATATGAAGTGAGTTTTCTAAATCATAATTATTTTCAGCATCAAGCATAAATTTCATTTCTGGAAAAGCTTTTCGTGCTTCTTTTGCTAATTCCAAATCTTTATTTGGAACACACCAGGTATGAAATTTAACTGCTGAAAAGCCTTGGCTCTTCATATCTTCTATAACTTTAAGATACTCATCAACCGTCTCGTACATTACAGTGCTAGCATAGGATTTGATTTTTTCTCTTCTACCACCTAATAATTTATATATTGGTAGCTTTGTATGTTTACCAAAAATGTCCCATAATGCGTTATCTATCACAGCCTGGGCTCCTGGAGGTTGAGGAAAAACCCTTGGTCTAATGTCATATAAAATTGATTCTCTGTCTAAAGGGTTTTTGTCTATTAAAATGGGTAAAATGTGTTTTAATGACTCTGCAGTATATTTGTCATAATCAAAATAAGTTGCATTCCAAACAGCTGCTTCTCCCACAATATCTGTATCAGTTTGAATTTTTATAATGGTGTTAGTTTGATATATCTCTGGAATGTCCTCTGACCATGTATAATGAGTATCTTCAGGACCAATAACAAAAACTTCAATTTTTTCAATTTTCATGTAATTCCCAACATTTCAAATATTTAAATATAATAATCTATTATGTTTTATTCTAAACTCAATAATTATACTGCGTAAAGTGTTAACCACTTTAATGAGTCATAGATAGTCATAAAGATTCATTACTGTAATCATAGTCAACTGGTACATCAGATATGGTTACAGTAGCTGTATGAGTAAGGAATGATGGTTCTAGTTAAACTGTACAAGCACTCTGTCTTTATCACCTTGTAGTTCAGGTGTTTGTGAACCAGATGATTGTTGTACAACATTCTGTTCTACATATGCATGAAGTTCACGTGCTGTG